>NZ_CP015438.1:482500-665000 GCF_001634285.1 Anoxybacillus amylolyticus | reverse complement strand
CTCGTTAGGTACCGTCAAGGTACCGCCAGTTACTGCGGTACTTGTTCTTCCCTAACAACAGAGCTTTACAATCCGAAGACCTTCTTCGCTCACGCGGCGTTGCTCCGTCAGACTTTCGTCCATTGCGGAAGATTCCCTACTGCTGCCTCCCGTAGGAGTCTGGGCCGTGTCTCAGTCCCAGTGTGGCCGATCACCCTCTCAGGTCGGCTACGCATCGTCGCCTTGGTGAGCCGTTACCTCACCAACTAGCTAATGCGCCGCGGGCCCATCCGTAAGTGACAGCTTGCGCCGCCTTTCAACCAAAGACCATGCGGTCTTCGGTGTTATCCGGTATTAGCTCCGGTTTCCCGAAGTTATCCCGGTCTTACGGGCAGGTTGCCCACGTGTTACTCACCCGTCCGCCGCTAACCGAACAGAAGCAAGCTCCTATTCGGTCCGCTCGACTTGCATGTATTAGGCACGCCGCCAGCGTTCGTCCTGAGCCAGGATCAAACTCTCCATAGAAAGTTCTATTCCAAACTCATGTTTTCTCGTTCCTTAAACGAGGACGCTTCGTTTTGTTCAGTTTTCAAAGAACATCGCCTTAAAAGCGGCTTTTTTATCCTACCACAATTAAAAAGCAATTGTCAACTGTTTTTCAGTCACTACATTGTTCAGCAGCGACGTTTAATAATTTACCATGCAGTTTTAAAAAATGCAATATCTTTTTTTATATTTTTTATGCCAACAACATAAATCTTCGTAAAGTAGCATACAAATAATCCATTCAACGGTCAAACGCTCTAACTCTGTTACGTACACATTGCTGTAATAATCCATTTTGGTTAATGTCGCTTTATCGATGTGTATAGGGCTTTTTTAAACATAATTATCAACATGTTATCAACAGAATTAACAATAATTATCCACAAACCATCCCTTCTTCCTTTCGGTGTTTACCATTGTTATTCACATATCGTGGATAACATTATCCTATTTATCCACAAAAACGAGGTCACTTTCTATAAAACTATTGAAAGGAGTGGATAACTATGATTAAAATTCAACACGCTGTTGAGGACGATTCGTTTTTTTCCTCTACCACACTGTCCAAGGAGCAAGAAACGATTTTTCAAGCGTTAGTGAAAGAAAAACAAATGTATTCGTACGAAACTAAACAGCAACTTCAATTCGAACTACTTGTACGTGAACGCATTCTCCAAGCCTCTGTCCAATTAGCCAAAAGCGCTGCCCGCTTTACTATTTTTCAGTTTTCTAGATGCAACGAGCAATATTGGCAGAGAAATCGTTTAGGGGGATTTGAACTAAGGCGAGGGGGTTCCCCTAGTGCTGCAATTAATGATATTTTTGTCAACAGTCAACTATACGCGTTTGAATGCGCAACTGCAATCGTTATTATTTTTTACAAAGCGGTATTGGATACGATAAAACGAGAGATATTCGATGAGTTATTCGACGATCTTTTGCTGTACGATTGGCATACAGACAAAGACTTAAACATTCAAACAAAAAAAGGGGATGATTACATCCCTGGTGACTGCCTTTATTTTAAAAACCCCGATGTAGACCCTTCGATGCCACAATGGCAAGGAGAAAACACTATTTATTTAGGCAATGGGCTTTATTATGGACACGGAATTGGGATTAAATCAAAAGAAGAAGTAATTGCCGCGTTAAATAAACGACGAAAACCAGCAGCAAATCAGTCAGCTTACTTAATGACGCAAACTACACGAATTGATTTTCGCTATTTATCAACTTTTGCCGGTTCTATTGAGCAGTCATCTCTTTCTGTGGAACGAAAGAAAATCATCGTCGGAGCAATCGGTTCATCCACTTTCTTGTACAGATAGAGACGGTTTTCGATTTTCTCCCCATAAGTACGTTCCGATGCCAGTTAAAATTAACGTTCCACCAATCCATTGAAGCGGCTGAATCATTTCATCAAGCAAAAAATAAGCTAAAATAGCCGCTCCTACCGGCTCAAATAAAATGCTCATCGAAATAGTAGTTGCGCTAAGCCACTTCATCGACCAGTTCATCAACGAGTGCCCAAGTAACGTCGAAACGAGCGCTAACAAAATAAAACAAAGCCAGTCTATTTTCCTATACGCAAATAACGGGTAACGAAGGATAAGTGAGTAAATGAGTAGTGTCAACGAACTCACGCTATACACAATATACGTATACGTCATAAGCGACAGTCGTTTTCTTAACTCTTGCCCAACAAGCCAGTACCCTGTTACCATCGCACAAGCAAGCAGCGCCAACACGTCACCAAATAATGCGGCTCCACTCACTCGAAAATCACCCCAACTAATAATAACGCTTCCAAAAATCGCAAGCAAACCACTAAACAATGCACTGACGGTTAATCTTTCTTTAAAGAAGATATAGCCACCAACAAAAGCAAACAACGGCTGGAGCGTAACAAGCACGACAGAACTTGTCACCGACGTATAGTTCAACGATTCAAACCAAAGAATAAAATGACATGCCAATAAAATGCCAGAGACAAAAGAAAACAACCAATCCATTTTCGAAATTTTCCGGTATTCATGCGCGTACGGAAAAACAAACGGGGTCATCAACAAAACGGTAAAAAAGAGCCGATAAAACGCGATTACAGCTGACGGAGCTTGCGCCCATTTTACAAGAATGGCCGACGTCGATACGGCTAATGCTCCGACGGCAATCGCAATATACGGCTTCAATAAATTCGATGATTGCATAACCCACCTCTCACAAAACGTTTTATAATGATTATAGCATTATTTAAAGAAAAAGAGGGGAAAAATATGGATTTTAATCTTTTTGTAAAATTGGGTATTTCTGCAATATTAGGACTTGTTATTGGGCTAGAGAGGGAATTAAAACGAAAGCCCGTAGGATTAAAAACATGTCTTGTCATTTCTATCTCGAGCTGTCTACTAACGATTGTATCGATTGAATCTGCCTATATCTTCCCATTAAAAGACCATATCACGATGGATCCACTTCGTCTAGCAGCCCAAATCGTTTCTGGAATCGGTTTTTTAGGAGCAGGGGTTATTTTACGACGAGGAAATGACAGTGTTTCTGGCTTAACGACCGCAGCGTTGATATGGGGGGCAGCAGGGATCGGAATTGCTGTTGGAGCAGGGTTTTATTGGGAAGCAATCGTCAGCGTTGCCTTATTAATTGTGAGCGTTGAACTTATCCCGTTGCTCACTGCGCTCTTTGGTCCAAAACAGTTAAGGGAAAAAGAGATTTTACTACAACTTACTATTTCTCGCGCTGAAAAGATTGATGATGTCATCGAAGCAATTCGACAGCAAACAATCGCTATTAAAACATTTCACATTAAAGACATTGACGAGAAACACCATTTGCTGAAGTTGAAAGTCGCAGTTTATCAAAAACAGACCGCTACAGACGTATATTACTCAATTCGCAACATCCCTTCGGTTACAAGTGTTGAAATTGAAAATTTATAAAAAATAAAAAAGCCCCTTGCGAGTATATATCGCAAGGGAAACATACTATTCTATGGACAATTTGATCATATCACATTTTGTCGAATTTTGTCTAGATATTTTTTTGAAAATCGACAAAATCCGACTTTTTCGGTCCCCCTTACACTATGATATGTAAGGGAAACACACTATGTCTATGGACGAACGCATATTATCACATTTTGTCGAATTTTATCTAAAATATATAATTCTCATTATAAAATGTTTGCTGTGCTTGTCTTGCAAAATATTTTCAGATAAATATAATAAAATTAAGCTATGTTTGGGGCATTAGCTCAGTTGGGAGAGCGTCGTGCTGGCAGCGCGAAGGTCACCGGTTCGAGCCCGGTATGCTCCATTAAGAAAAACCCTTGCATCGCAAGGGTTTTTCTGTTTGGAATGAGCAGTGGATTAGTTAGCGGTTTCGGTTGCCTTGGAGCTAGAGATAGTAGAAACGTTATTCGATTCGTTTCCCCATGATGATTAAATCTCGTTCCACTCCGTCTAGTTCAGCCACTCGCGGCAAATACCCCCATCTTTCAAATCCGAAAAGGGAAAAAAGTCGCAAACTCGGTTCATTATGCGCGAAAATGAATCCTAATAATGTTTTTATTTCCAAATTTGGACATTCATCGATTGCTTTTTGCAACAACTTCTTTCCAAGCCCTTTTCCGCGTTGCGTCTGTGCAATATAAATGCCGATTTCAGCCGTATAGCGATACGCAGGTCGTCCATAAAAGGAGCGAAAACTTAGCCAAGCGCATACTTGCTCATCTTGTTCGACGACCCATAGCGGTCGCTCCTCCGAATGTTCGAAAAACCATTTTTCCCGACTTTCAACAGACACCGGCTCTAAGTCAGCGGTCACCATTCTTGTTGGAATTGTTTCGTTATATATCTCGACAATCGCTGGCAAATCAGCGCGTGTTGCTATTCGAATGTTCACGTTTTTCTCCCCCCGCTTAGAGAAACGAAACGCAAGCAGTGATTGCGTTTCGTTACTTTTTCCACTGCATGCGGGTCGTTTCCCGCAGCCAATCTAATAGTTCTTTCTCTCGTTGCCATAGATGAATATGAGCTTTTGCATACATGACGGCTTCCGTGTCATCGCCAAAGCTATAAAAGAGCGGGTCCTCTTTTGGCAAGCGCTTCTTTTTCAATAAATAATCAATAACATACGGGTTAGATATAATCGCTTCTTCTAGTAAATCGTCCAGTTCTTCATGCAATCCGTACTTCAAATAGGATACAAGTAAGCGATTATAATCCATCGTCGCTGTCGCTTCATCGTACTGAGTCATCAACTCTTCCGCTTCGTCATATTTTCCAAGTTCAATGTAGGCTGGCAATAATAAATAGCGAATGCCTTGATTATCGTTCGGGTTTAGTTGCAATAGCTGCTCATACTGTTCCACCGCTTTTTCTTTTTCCCCTAACTGCCAAAGGGCTTGTGCGTAATTAGCTTTTGCGCGCATATATGGTCGCGTTTCGACAATCCCCCAAAAATGCCCTTTATTTTCTCGGAAAAATCGTTTGCCGAGGTCTTTTTCCCCAGCAATCATTCCTTGTTTGTAATAATTCGCCGCCGTTTCGAGCGTACCCGATTCATCCCCCAAAATATTGTAGGCATCTGGACTATTTGGGTAGATTGCTAGTGCGCGATGCGCAAGGTCAAGCCGTTTTTTCCGATCCATTTCTTCAAATGCTTGGTACAATAGCTCTTGTGCTTCGTCTTTTGGCGAAAGGGAAGCGATTGGCTTCTTCCCACTTTGTAGCGTTTTTTGAATGTACTTATTTGCTTCTTTAACTGACGAAAAATCTTTTTCTTCAATGACTCGCTCTAATTGCCGCAATTCTCGTTCCATCGCGATTCGGGAATGTTGGGGCGGAAAGAATACAGGCTCATCCTCCCACTCTTCCTCATCCCAATCGTCATCCTCCACATCAAGTTCTTCTAGTTTGTCGTAAACTTGTTGGAGAAAATCCGCAAGCACCTCTTCCATTTCACGATATTTTGCCGATAGACTGCCACTTGATACCCCGTAATGTTCCGCGATGTCTTTTTGCGTCGCTACTTTATACGGGAAAAAGGTTGCTACGATTAAATAGTGAAGCGCTGCTGCGTACAATTCCGGTTTTTTTATTGTTGGATGGACAAGCTCACAATACGTACGCCATAAAACGAGTGCAATGTTTATTAATGGACTTCGCTCATGGATACGTTCCATATTTTCTTTTAAAAGATACGCAGTTTGTCGATGAATCGGTTCGGCCCATTGAAGATCGTCGATTCCAAAATCTTCGGGAAGCGTCGGCATGAAGCATTCATGCAGCAATTCTGGAAACGACGTCGCCAACCATTCGCGAATCGGTTGGTTGATTTGTTTGTGTTTTCTCTGCAACCGCTCCACAAGAAAATCTGCTCTTTCTTTTTCTAGTTCTAGAAGAGAAAGGAAAAACGTGTACGTTGATCCGAGCGATACGAGAAGACCGACAACGACGTTCCCTACCTCGACTGCCTGGCTTTCCTGCAACGTGACGCGCTTTTGTTCCCCTGTAAAAATATCTTCTACGACGATAAGATTTGCTTCACACTCCACTACCCGTGCAAATGACGGAACTTCCTTCGTCCACGAACGTAACAAATTTCGTGTGCTTGCCCGTTTAATTTTCGAACCGCGCGTTTGCACATAGTGTTCCATTACCGTTCTTCCATTCAAGATCGGTGCGCAAAATACTGCCCATTGCGTTACGTATAGCATAAACGTTTCTTGCTCTTCCTCCGCAACAACGGGAAGATGTTGAATGTTCCGAAAGATAAAATCGCTTAACGCATCCCCGTAGTGAGTCAATGCATACTCGAATAATTCTTGCTGTAGTTGAAGCGCTTCTTGCGTAATTACTTCATTCAAAAATACAACATCTTGTTTTTTTTCACAGCAATGCTTATACTTTTTTCCGCTTCCGCATGGGCAAGGGTCATTTCGTCCTACTTTCCCCATTCTTTTCACCTCTCTAGTTGTATTATCATACATTTTAAACAATATTGCTAGAAAACTTTCTTTCGCAATAAAAAAAAACGCCTCTCTCAGGCGTTTCCTTCTGCCAATTCAGCAACTGGCACTTCTCTCTTCTCACGAAGATGACCTTCACGCATATGAATAATAGCTGTTTGCTGTTGTTCATTATAGCTATCAATCCATACAGACACTCGGTGGTAGTGAACAGGAATATCTGTTGGGGATGATACAATTTGTTTCACACGATTCATATCCATTGCAAAATTCCTCCCTCGTTCATCACTCACTAATAGTATGAATAAACGAGGAAAAAAATATGTAAAAAAAGACATACATTTGTTCAAACTATTTCCATAGGAGGTGTACTGTGAAATACGTTTATTTTCGTCTCCCTTTCGTTATGAGGACATTGCTCCTTGGCGGTATGGTAATTGTCGGATTCGGATGGATCATCCATATAATCGAGCCGAACACATTTCATTCCTTTTTGGATGGGATTTGGTGGGCAATTGTCACCGCTGCAACCATTGGTTACGGTGACTTTGTGCCAAAAACATCTATTGGCAAGTTAGTAGCCATTTTGCTCATTTTCGCCGGCACCGGTGTTCTTTCTACTTATTTTGCCGCCCTTTCTGCTGCGGCGGTAACAAAAGAAAATGCATTATTAAAAGGAGAGCTTCCATATACAAAAGAAGGGCATATCGTGATTGTTGGGTGGAATGAGCGGACGCGTGAAATATTGCGACAGCTTACTGAACGGCAGCCGTTCGCTTCTTTCGTTATTATCGATGAAACATTAACTACGCTACCAGTTGCAAGCAAAAACATTCACTTTATCAAAGGAAATGCGTCGCACGATTCGGTTTTACAAAAAGCAAATATTACAAAAGCGAAAATGGCGGTCATTACAGCCGATCCGCATAAGCACGAAACAGACGCTGATATGGCCACTATTTTAACACTCGTAGCAATGAAAGGGGTACATCCTTCCCTTTATATCATTGTGGAAATTTTAACAAAACAACAAGCGATCAATGCAAAGCGAGCAGGTGCGGATGAAATCATCCAAACGAACGCATTAGCAACCTTTTCATTTATTCATACAATCGAATCTCCTGTTTTTTCGACAATGTTGGAACAATTTTTACATATGTCTAAGAAAAACCATTTTCAAATTATCGAAGTACCGGAAGAAATCATTGGACGAACATTTCGTGAAAGTTGTCGAGCGCTAATAGAAGATGGAGTGATTCCGCTCGGAATTTTTCGGGGAGAAGCATCTCTTTTGAATCCTTCCCCCGATATTGTTCTTATGCCACATGATCGCTTGTTTATCGTTAAGCATTAAGCAGCTTGTCTTCTAATTGCTTTACTAGCGTTTGACCGACGGGAATATACTTTTCCGGAAACTGGGCGTCTGGATCTTGCGGCTCGGAAAATTGGTTAAACGATGCCGCAAGATTACCGACATGAACGTTGTCATCAAGCCCAATTTGGTATTGGTGTGAAAGCAAATACGGTCGCCCAAGCTTCACCGTTGTCCCATTCGAATCAAGCTGCCCGTCCACGGCTTCAAACGGGACACGCAAAAATTGGTAACCGTTTTCGTCATCGATTTTGTAGTCAAATGAACCGTGGTCATAGTCCCAGTTTCCCCCAATCACATAGCCGAGCGGCTTCAATTCCGCTTCTAGCTTATATAAACGAAACGTTTTACCTTCTAACGCTGATGGGATTTCAATCATAGCAACTAACCTCCTTTTTTTCGTAGGTTGCCCCAAAATAAACGATATTAAAAGGGCTTCCCTGCACACGGAAGCCCTTTTCTTATTTCAACCGTTTCTCTAACTCCGCTTTCTTCTCTTCATACCCTGGTTTACCGAGGAGCGCAAACATGTTCACTTTGTAAGCCTCCACTCCCGGTTGGTCAAACGGATTAACCCCTAACAAATAACCGCTCATGGCACATGCTTTTTCGAAGAAATAGACAAGATAACCGAACGTATATTCATCTAATGTTGGCAATGTCACGACTAAATTCGGTACGCCGCCGTCTGTATGAGCCAATAACGTTCCCTCAAATGCTTTTGTGTTAACAAAATCAACTGTTTTTCCGGCTAAATAGTTCAGGCCGTCTAAATCGTTTTCTTCCGCTTCGATTGTTAATTCATGGCGCGGTGTTTCGACTTTCAAGACCGTCTCAAATAAATCACGGCGCCCTTCTTGAACATATTGACCGAGCGAGTGAAGGTCGGTGGAGAAGTTTGCCGAAGCAGGGAAAATACCTTTCTGGTCTTTTCCTTCGCTTTCTCCAAATAATTGCTTCCACCACTCCGCAAAATATTGGAGGGCTGGCTCGTAGTTGATAAGCATTTCAATTGTTTTTCCTTTGTTGTATAAAATGTTGCGAACAGCGGCGTATTGATACGCCGGATTTTCCTCAAGCTCTGATTTACTAAAGTCTTCGCGTGCTTGCGCTGCCCCTTTCATCATTGCTTCGATATTCGCGCCGCTCACCGCAATCGGAAGCAAGCCAACCGCCGTCAACACCGAGTAACGTCCGCCAACATCGTCTGGAATAATAAACGTTTCATATCCTTCCTCAGTCGCAAGCGTCTTTAACGCACCGCGTGTACGATCGGTTGTTGCATAAATACGTTTGCGCGCTCCCTCTTTTCCATATTTTTCTTCAAGCAATTTACGGAAAATACGAAACGCAATTGCTGGCTCGGTCGTTGTACCCGATTTCGAAATGACGTTAATAGAGAAATCTTTTCCTTCTAATAAATCCATGACGTCTTTCATGTATGTTGAGCTAATATTGTTGCCGACGAAAATGACTTGTGGCGTGCGACGTTTTTCTTTCGGCAATGCATTATAAAACGAATGATGCAACATTTCAATCGCTGCTCGCGCCCCTAAATAAGAGCCACCAATGCCAATCACAAGCAGTACGTCCGAGTCTTGTTGAATTTTTTCCGCTGCTTGCTGAATGCGGGAAAATTCTTCGCGGTCATATGCTATCGGGAGATCCATCCAACCTAAAAAATCGTTTCCGGCTCCTGTTTTTTCATGCAACGAATGATGCGCTACTTTTACTGCATCGCGTAAATATGTAAGCTCATGTTCTCCAAAGAACGATAATGCTTTGGAATAATCAAATCGAATATGTGTCATATCGTTTCCTCCACAAAAAAGTTTTACCTTCTTACACTTTAGCGAAACAAATGGAGATAATCAAGGCGACTGAGAATTTGAAAACGGATTCATTTTGACATTTTTCTAAAAATAAAAGGAGCTATTCGCTCCTTTCAAAGTGTTGAAAAAGTGGGGCGTCAAGAAAAAGTTCACGAAAGATATGGACTTTTTCTTTTCTTTAGATTGTCGAATCTTTTGAATATCCTAATTTAAGGAAGAAAAATGCACAAATCTGCAGCCCCTTATCCATTTTCTCTACCTAAAATATACAATTGAAAAACGATTTTGTCCTTGACAAAATCGTTTTTCAACAGTCTGAAAGGAGCTATTCGCTCCTTTCTCATAGGGATGCACGGTAAATTGCTAATACGTCTTCGCGCGTTAATTTTTTAAAATTGCCGAATTCACCAAACACCATCGCTTTGTCGGCCATTGTTTCTATATGCTCCTCTCCAATACCATAATCCGCTAAACGGCATGGAGCACCAATACTCGACCAAAATTCGCGCAACTTCTCAATTCCCTCTAAAGCAATTTCGCGATCTGTTTTTCCAGCCGGATCAACATTAAATACACGAATCGCTAATTGTTTAAACCGTGCGACATTTTCATCAACCACGTGCTTCATCCAATTCGGGAATAAAATCGCTAACCCCCCGCCGTGCGGGATATCGTATACAGCAGATACAGCATGTTCAATGTTATGCGTCGCCCAATCGCCGCGCACGCCCATTTGTAAAATCCCGTTTAATGCCATCGTTCCACAATATAAAACCGTTTCCCGCAATTCATAGTTTTCTAAGTCATTCACAAGCTTTGGCGCTGTTTCGATGACCGTTTTTAATACAGCTTCACACATACGGTCCTGCAGCGGTGTATTCGGAACGTGATGGAAATATTGCTCAAACACATGTGACATGATGTCCACCATTCCGTAAACGGTATGTTCTTTTGGAACCGTCAACGTATACGTCGGATCTAAAATCGAAAATTGCGGGAAAGTTACAGGGCTTCCCCACCCGTACTTTTCTTTTGTTTCCCAATTGGTAATCACAGAACCTGCATTCATTTCCGAGCCAGTCGCTGCTAGTGTTAACACTGTGCCGAATGGAAGCGCTTCAGTAACCGCCGCTTTTTTTGCAATGAAATCCCATGGGTCGCCGTCGTATTTCGCTCCGGCAGCGATTGCTTTCGTGCAGTCAATGACGCTTCCTCCACCAACAGCCAATAAGAAATCAATGTTCTCTTTTCGGCAAAGGTCGATTCCTTTTTGAACGGTAGAAAGGCGGGGATTCGGTTCTACACCAGAAAGTTCAAATACTTCGGCACCAATTTCATGGAAAATAGTATGCACTTCATCGTACAGCCCGTTCCGCTTAATGCTTCCGCCGCCATACACTAACAAAACACGCGTTCCATACCGTGGCACTTCTGTTTTCAACTGCTCGAGTTGTCCTTTTCCAAAGATTAATTTCGTTGGGTTTCGAAACACAAAGTTTTGCATAAGCTTACCTCCTTCAACCATCATAAAAAACACTTTTATTATCGTTCTTTTTTCGCCTTCCTGTAAAGAAATTTGCTTTTCTTGCAAATGATGCATATTTTCCCGTGAACCATACACACTATAAACGAACCATTTAAATTTTAAGGGAGGAATCCTAAATGAGTGCACTTCAACGTATTGCACTACTTTTTACGATTATCGGTGCGATTAACTGGGGCTTAATTGGCTTCTTTCAATTCGATTTAGTAGCCGCTATTTTCGGCGGACAAAACTCGATGATTTCCCGCATTATTTACGGAATCGTCGGCATTGCTGGACTAATCAACCTCGCGCTTTTATTTAAACCAGCAGCAGAACTTGGACGCACCGAACCAAAAGTATCACGGACATAAACGAAGAAAAGCGGAGACGACTCGTAAAAAACACTCACCAATTGGTGAGTGTTTTTTTATTCATCCTGCGATTGTTCGACCCATTCTTTTAGTTTTTCTTTTAATATATGAAAGCCGCCCGCTGTTTCGGGAAGCTCTTTTGCTTTTGGTTGACGTAATTTGTCCGAAGCTGGTATTTCCTTTACTGATCTTATCGACAAACTCGCCCGCTTTGCTTTTTCATCAATGGAAAGGATTTTAACCATGACTTCGTCTCCCACCTTCAAAAAATCATGAATATCTTTGACAAACTGATGAGAAACTTCTGAAATATGCACAAGCCCTTGAATATCGTCGCTAATCGCAACAAAGGCGCCATACGGCTGAATCCCGGTCACCGTTCCTTTCACAATGCTACCTACCGCTAACTTCGACAAAGAAAACACTCCTATTTCTCAAATTGCTTTTATTATACCATTATGCATAAAGTGAAGCAAAAATTATCGCAAAACTGAAACGAAAATCCCTGTACCGGGCATAAAACATGGTATGATGGAGATATAGAAAAGAGGAGGGGAATTTTATGAGTACAGTTGGTGAAAATATTAAAATGTATCGCGAACAACGAAAAATGAGCCATCAAGAACTAGCATTAAAAGTGCGTGTCGGAACTGCTACGATTCAAAAATATGAGTCAGGCGAGCAAATCCCTGATACGCAAACGATTTTAAAACTGTGCACCGCCCTTGACGTTCCAGCTTCTGAGTTAATGGAACGGGAAATGTATAACTCGTCTGGCATGGATCCAGAAATTGAACATCTCGTCAAAGAAATAGGTGTCAAACGAGCAAAACTGATTTTACGCAAAGCAAAAGAGTTCAGCGAAGAAGATTTTTTACGCGTTATGCAAATGCTTTATGAAATTAAATACGGAAAAGATGCATAATTCCGCCGCATTTGCGGCGGAATTTTATAGTCGTGATAAAAACCGTTTCATTCGTTTTATCGCTTCTTGTAACTGTTCGAGCGAGGAAGCATAGGAACAACGCACATAACCTTCTCCACTGGCACCAAACACACTCCCAGGCACCACCGCTACTTTTTCCTCCAGTAACAATCGCTCTGCGAATTGCTCGGACGCCATTCCCGTAGAAGCAATCGATGGAAACGCATAAAACGCGCCACCTGGCAAATGACAATGCAAACCAATGTCGTTTAATGACTGAACAAAATAATTGCGGCGGCGGCGATAGCTTTTACGCATTTCGTCTACATCGTGTTCCCCGTTTTTTAATGCCTCGATCGCCCCATACTGAGCCATTGTTGGCGCACACATCATCGTATATTGATGAATTTTTAACATCGCTTGCAATACCTCTTCCGGTGCAGCGACAAACCCTAGCCGCCAGCCGGTCATCGCAAATCCTTTCGAAAACCCGGACACTAAAATCGTCCGCTCCCGCATACCTTCGACCGCCGGAAAGCTCGTATACGGTTCGTCATACGTTAACTCGGCATAAATTTCATCTGAAATGACGAGCAAATCGTATTTTTCGACGAGGCGAGCAATCGCTGCCAAATCCTCCTGGTTTAATACCGTTCCCGTTGGATTGTTTGGAGAGCAAAGAATTAACGCTTTTGTTCTCGAACTAACAACCTCTTCAATTTGTTGCGGTCGTAACTTAAACTGGTCAGCACCGTTTGTCCGAACCGATATAGGCACTCCTCCGGCTAATGCAACAAGCGGCCCGTACGACACGAAACTCGGCTCCACCACGATCACTTCATCGCCTGGATTCACGATTGCCCTTAGCGCCAAATCGAGCGCTTGGCTTGCCCCGACCGTTACTAACACTTCACCTTCTGGGCGGTAGAACAACCCAAATTTCCGCGACAAATAGGAAGAAATTTCTTGGCGAAGCTCTAATAATCCTGCATTTGCCGTATACGATGTATACCCTTGCTCAAGCGACAAAATACATGCTTCGCGAACACTCCATGCTGTCACAAAATCCGGCTCTCCCACTCCGAGCGAAATGACGCCTTCCATGCTTGCCGCTAAATCAAAAAAACGACGAATCCCTGACGGCTTTAGACGACTAACCGTTTCTGAAACGTACGTTTTCGTTGCCCGTGTCATGGTGCCACCACGATGCGGCGATCTTGGTCTCCTTGGTCAAACACGGTGCCGTCATGCTTATATTTTTTCAAAATAAAATGCGTCGTCGTCGAAATAACTGAATCAAGCGTGGACAGCTTTTCTGACACAAAATGAGCAACTTCTGCCATCGAGCGCCCCTCGATAACGACCGATAAGTCGTATGCTCCTGACATTAAGTAAACTGATTTCACTTCCGGAAAGCGATAAATGCGCTCTGCCACTTCATCAAAACCGACTCCTCGTTTCGGTGTCACTTTCACATCAATCATTGCGGTTACTCCTTCATGACCGTCAATTTTGCGCCAATCGACAATGGTGGCGTATTGCACAATCACTTTTGTTTCCTCCAGTTTTTTCAAAATGGACTCTGCTTCTTCGACCGTTAGCGCCGTCATTTTTGCAAGTGTGTCGAGCGGTATTCGCGCATTCTTCTCGACGATTTCGACGATTTCTAGCTCTTTTTCTGTTAACTTCATCGTCAATCCCTCCCTTTTTAGAATTTTCGCATAATTATATTAAATTTGCACGTAAAAAATTTCGTTTTTTTACAATGTGCATTCTGAGTCTGCTTTCATCATCAATAGCTCGTGCGCCAATGCTATGCATTTAGCAAGAGGAATTTTTTGTTCAAACGCGAATTCATAAATAGCTTGGATTTTTCGGGCAAGCTTTTCGACATCCTCATACTCATAGACAGCTCGAACAACGTCAGCTGCCTCTATTTCGTAGACATCTATGCTATAACCAAATGGATTCCATTGTTGAACGATAGCAAGCAACGAGCGGTTTAAATGTTGATTCATATTCGTTCCTGCCTTTCATAAAAAGAATATGCCAACATTATACGTCATGAGGGAAAATAAAGAAAGGAGATTGGCTATGTATTCATTTGACCATCCTATCGAACGACGTCATACCCATTCAGTGAAATGGGACGAAACAGAGCGATTTTTCGGGGTACGTGATGTGCTGCCGATGTGGGTTGCTGATATGGACTTTCCTGCACCGCCTGCCGTCATTGAGGCGATTACAAAGCGTACAGAACACGGAATTTTTGGCTATACCGCCATTCCATATTCGTTGAAAGAAGCCATTAGCGACTGGCTAAAAATACGCCACCGATGGGCGATACGTCCAGAATGGATGTCGTTTTCTATCGGCGTCGTTCCTGCCATCGCCACGGCTATTACAGCATTTACAGCACCTAATGACCGGATCGTCGTTTTTTCTCCTGTCTATCCACCACTATTTCAGCTAGTTGAAAAAAACGAGCGAGAGCTTGTAACAAGTCCGCTCCTATTAACAGAAAAAGGATATGAGATCAATTGGGAAGATGTACAAGAAAAACTACAAGAGGCAAAAATGCTGTTGCTCTGCAGCCCACATAACCCAAGCGGACGGGTTTGGACGAAAGAAGAACTGATAAAGCTAGGGACACTTTGCGTCGAAAACAACGTTCTCGTCGTCAGCGACGAAATTCATGCTGATTTAACGTTGCCGCCGTTCCAACATACGCCGTTCGCTTCCATCAATGAGGCATTCGCTGACATTAGCATCACATGCGTCGCACCGACAAAAACGTTTAATTTAGCAGGGCTGCAATGTGCAAGCATCCTTATTCCGAATAACCAACGAAAAAAGCAGTTTGACGCCGCCCAACAGCGCCAAGGCTTTTTCACGTTAAATACGTTTGCTGTCATCGGTGCAGAAGCCGCTTATCGACATGGTAGCGATTGGCTCGATGCGCTGCTTTCGTACATCCAACAAAATATCGAGCAGACGTGCGCATTTTTTTACACTTCTTTTCCAAAATTACACCCAATTCGCCCAGAAGCAACATACCTTGTTTGGATTGATTGCCGAGAACTTGGCATGGAAGAACAACAACTAAAACAACGGCTTCTTCAGAAAGGGAAAATCGCCGTGGAAATGGGCAGCAAATTTGGCAAAGAAGGTACAGGGTTTATTCGGCTAAACGTCGCCTGTACGCGACAAACACTACAAGAAGCATTTCGCCGGTTAACGATTGCTTTCAACGAATGCTAAAAAGCTAGCCGTTTCTGGCTAGCTTTTTTTAATCTCCCCACACGCAATGCGGCCACCTGCATCCCCTGCTGGCTGTGTCATGCCGTCATCTTTGCCCGCATGAATGACTAATGCGGTACCTTCTTTCGTTAACAATGTGCCTTTTCCTTCTTTCAATGTCACTTGCGGCGCAAAAAGCTCTGTCCTTACCGTTCCGTCTTCTTTCACAATCAAATTCGGTAAATCACCTGCGTGAGCCCCTTCCGGATGCAATAGACCATGTTTTTTTCCTTCTGGATTATAATGATTTCCTGCTGATTGAAAATCTGGTTTTTTACACATTCCTTTCTCATGAATGTGAATCGCATGCTCTCCCGGCGGCAATCCTTCTAAGTCCAAGGAAATTTTTACCCCCTTTGGCTGCTCCGACAATTTCGCAGTTCCTAATACATCTCCCGCGCTATTCACCATTTTTACATTTATTTCGGTTGGATTCCCTTCTTGGCAGCCACTGATTAGCGTGATTGCCACCGCTAATACACCTACTTTTCGAAACATAAAATCCCCTTTCGCAACACATTTTTTCTTCAGTATTGCCAAAAGAGGACTTGTACAAACTACTATTGTTTATCTTGAATCACATTTTCTTTCCGCAACCGTTCTTCAAACTGTTTTGCTTTTTCTTCTTGGCGTTTCGAAATTTTCATAATAAGCCGCATTGTTAAAATCGCTGCAATTAAAAAAAGCGTGCATGTAATCGCTGCGGGAATGTATTCTCTCTTATCTTCCGGAAAGTATAAAAACAACCCCAATAAATACGTCATCGCTCCATCAACCTTTCCGCGTTCATTTTCCCGTTCATTATACCAAAAACAAATATGCCAAACCAGCAGACTGTATGGTTTGGCTTGTTATAATGCAAATTTTTTTAGCAATTGACTAAAATCAATTCGCTCGCCAAGCGTCGGCTGCGATGGTCTCGCTAAATATGTTTTATCTTTCTCCACTAGCTTAAAAATATTATATGTCGTAAACGCATCGTCAAGCGCACAATGTGGTTTGCCTACCCCTTCTTTTCCATATTCCTGAACCGCTTGGCGCAATCCCGGCTGGTTCCGCTCGCCGAAAAACATTTTATACTCCATCGCTAAATCTCGCTGCTCCCCAGTGAACGGAAATGGAAGGTTCGATCGGGCACAATTATGCTTTAACACTTTCATATCCATACTTCCCCATGTAATCACCGTCGGGCGAAGGGCATCGTATTGTTTTAACCGTTCCACAAGTTCTGCTAACGAAATACCTTCGTCAATTTGGGCTTGCGTAATTTTCAAGAAACTTTTGCACCGCTCTGTTAATACCGGAAACGAAGTAGGTTTCACATAGGAAGAAAATTGTTCGCATACTTCATTCCCAGCAACAACGACAAGACCAACCTCAATAATTTCTGGGAAAAATCCCCTTGGGGTTGTTTTATTTTCTGGCATCGTAAACTCAAAATCGAGAAATACATACGGACGCTCTTGCATCGAAAGCCTCCTTCCGCTTACATTGGACACGGACATCTTTTTTTCCATTATATCACGAGATGCCATGGTTTCACTTATTTTTTTCAGAAAATACAAAAAAATAATCTTTAAAATGGTTTTGAGCACACACCATAAAGACGATATAATAAACTTGGTAACACTCCATCAGCAAAGGGGGAAATGAAGATTGAAAAACGTAGTTATTCATAAGATTGTTACATTCATTTGCACAGAAGAACAATTAAAAGCGTTTTGGGAAAAGAGAAAAACGGGAGTCCCATTTGCTTCTTTAACAAATGAACAGTATATGAAATTGGCAGAAGAAATGCTTTCCCACGCTTCTCATAGCCAACTACAGCAGCACTTAATCGATAGTGGTTGGCGTTCGAAAGAAGATGCGGAAGGACTCGTTCTTGCGGAAGATGACACGCGGGAACATATCCACGTTGAAATTGTCGACACCTCAGTTCCAAAGCGACCATCAAACAAGCTATTTATTGATCGCCTCACGGAATTCACTTGTGCGAGCTGCCAATTTTCTTTTTACATAAAAGAATTGAAAGCCCCTGCAAGCATTAATTGTCCATCTTGCGGCACAACGATTCAATAAGGAGGAGAAACCGTTGCACGAAACAGTAACAACCGTGTCAAACGTGCAATATTATTTAGCGATTGCCATTTTTTTAGCAACGTATGCAATCATTATTTCAGAAAAAATAAACCGTGCGGTCATTGCTTTACTCGGAGCAGCAGGGATGGTCATTTTCGGAATTGTTGATTTGCATAAAGCGTTTACTCATCATATCGAATGGGGAACGATTACGCTTTTAATCGGGATGATGATTCTCGTTCATGTTACAAGTAAATCGGGATTTTTCCAATATGTCGCCATCAAAGCGGCAAAAGCAGCAAAAGGGCAGCCGCTGCGCATTTTAATCATTTTATCATTGTTAACTGCTGTTTTGTCCGCGTTTCTCGATAACGTCACAACCGTTCTTTTAATCGTTCCCGTTACGTTTTCGATTACGCGTATTTTACACGTCAATCCAGTACCTTATTTACTTTCAGAGGTGCTATTTTCCAATATCGGTGGAACAGCGACGTTAATTGGTGACCCGCCGAACATTATGATCGGGTCGGCGAATAAACATTTAGATTTTAACGACTTTTTAATTAACTTAACTCCGATCGTTATTGTGATTATGCTAGTGACAGCAGCGATTATTGCGCTTATTTATCGCCGTCATTTAACATCGGATGCAAAGCTCATTGAACAGCTCATGAGCTTGAATGAAAGGGACTACATTAAAGATCCATTGCTATTAAAAAAATCAGTGTCCGTTTTATCGTTAACGATTTTAGGGTTTATTCTTCACTCCGTCATCCATGTCGATGCCGCTGTCATCGCTATCACCGGTGCTACCATTCTTATGGTTATCGGCGTACACGAACATGAGGTAGAAGACGTGTTTGCTTCCGTCGAGTGGGTTACGATTTTCTTCTTTGCGGGGCTGTTTACACTCGTCGGCGGACTTGTCGATATCGGCTTAATGAAAAGCTTAGCAGAAAAAGCATTGGACGTCACAGGTGATAATATTTCTGTCGCTTCCTATTTTATTCTTTGGGTGTCTGGCATTGCGTCAGCAACCATTGATAACATTCCGTTCGTGGCAACAATGATCCCGCTTATTAAAGAGATGGCAGTAGGTATGGGACTATCACCAGACTCACCGCAAATTGATGTGCTATGGTGGGCGTTGGCGCTTGGTGCGTGTTTGGGAGGAAACGGAACGTTAATTGGTGCTTCTGCGAATGTCATCGTTGCCGGCCTTGCGTCGCGCGAAGGACATGGTTTTAGCTATATGGACTTTTTGAAAATCGGCGCACCATTAACGCTAGTCGCGTTGTTATTGTCTCACTTCTATTTGTTTTTCCGCTATTTAATGTAAAAGAGCGAGCTAAAATTGGCTCGCTCTTTTTGTTTTTTACATATAGTGATACAAAACGCATAAGGAGGATCAAGATGTTTCCGTATGATTTTCGCCAATACCCTCCCGTTGACCCAACCTTGTTTAGCCAATCAGCGACGACCGCGCAATTGTTAATGAAAGATGCAAGTTCCATTTTATCCAAATTCTCCCAGTCCAAGTCGTTCGCTATGACAATTATGTCGCTCGCCCAACAAGGGAAAACAAAGCAAGTGCAGCAAATGGTTCAATCGTTAGGCATTCGTTCGAAAGTCGATATTTATTTTAATCCCGATGGCATTCGTTTGACATTGTCCCCTTCCTCTGCCGGAGGATGCTGCCAATTAGTAATTGGACTGCGCTGGAATATTTTTTAGCTGTTTGGTGCACCAAACAGCTTATTTTTCTTGGAATTGTTTGTTCCCGACTTCTCTTACATCACGCAAATCGTAATCTTTTTTTCGGTTACTGACATGCACAAAATCTTCCTTCGCCCCAAATTCATTTGCGCGTGCGGTGTCCTTTTTCCAGTTTTTCTGCTCCATGGTATCCCTCCCGTAATTATTTTCCCTCATCAATAGAACGGTATTCAGAAACTGCTACTAAAAATATAGACAAACCTATATTTTTAGAGTGTTCCTGCTTCAACGAACCCGACCTCGCCAAAAGGCTACTATCGTTTGCATGGCTCTCCACAGGCGTTAATTCCCGACTAGCCATCGGTACATCCATACCGTCCTCGTTACGTGAGAACGATATAGTCTGTTGCACGTAAAAGGGATGTTGCCGCATGAAGGTCTCTATCCATCGTATGACCACAACCATCGCAAACATATATCCGATCCGATAACTGGAGGTCTTTTTTCATATGCCCGCAACGAGAACACATTTTCGACGATGGATAAAATCGACTGACTTGTCTTACTTCCATGCCATATTTTTTGCATTTATGAATGAGCCATGTTTGAAACGTATAAAAACATTGTTCTGCAATGGATCTAGCCAAATGACGGTTTTTCATCATCCCTTTGACGTTCAAGTTCTCGATGACGACGTATCGTGGCTTGGTTCTCACCACTTCATTCGCTACAAATTTCACGTACTCCAAGCGAATATTCGCCAATCGAGCATGGAGCTTTTGCACCCTAAAAATATTTTTGTCTATATTCGCTCCTCTTTTCGTAGCAGGCTTTTCACCTCTCTTCTTTAGATTTTCGTATTTGCGAGATAAGGAGCGTTGTTCTCGCTTTAATTTCTTTTTCAACTTCCTCACTTTTGGGTTTCGGTAAGCTTTCAATACGCCTTCGTTATCCCATCTTTGTAGCGTTTTTACCGACACATGTAACATTTCTGCAAATTCTTTTGGTTTATAGTGTTTCATGTCTATATTTTATCATATTTAAACACTTTTGTATATTTTAAAAATTACTGTTTTCGTCCTCCTTGACATCCCTAGCATTGTTCGGTACGATTCTGTTAACTATGAAAAAAAGGGGGTTTACATATGCGGTTGCGTACGTTTGACATAACGCTTGTTAGCGTATTTGTCGCGTTGATGGCAATTGGGGCGAACATTACCTCTTGGGCGCCGTTTTTAGTGGTTGGCGGCGTGCCGATTACATTACAAACTTTTTTCTGCGTGTTAGCTGGCGCGATATTAGGACGCCGTCTCGGGGCGCTCGCAATGTTTGTCTATATGCTCGTTGGACTTGTCGGCGCGCCTGTTTTCGCGAAATTTTCCGGCGGTTTTGGCATGATTGCCGGCCCGACATTTGGCTTTATCGTTTCTTTTATTTTTGCTGCTTACGTTACCGGCTGGATGATCGAAAAGGGAGGCGACCACCCATCACTTGCTCGCTTTATTATTGCATCATTAGCTGGTATGGTTGTTAACTACGTGGTAGGCACGAACTGGATGTATATGGTGCTTAAATATTGGGCGGAAGCTCCAAAAGGATTTTCTTATCGTGTCGCTTGGAGCTGGATGCTTGTGCCGCTGCCAAAAGACATTATTTTATCTATTATTGCTGGAATGATTGCGCCCCGCTTTTACCAAACGATTCGCAAATCGGTGGCTTCCAAGTATGTGGCATAAAAAAGTGCATGCCGAGGCATGCACTTTTTATATAAACAATAATTTAAATAGCTGATAAGTAAACCCTGCAATAAGCGCAGAAACCGGCAAGGTAATAATCCATGTAATGACGATGCGTTGAGCAACTCCCCATTTGACGCCTCTGACACGCTGTGCTGCGCCGACGCCCATAACGGAAGAAGAAGCAACGTGCGTCGTACTAACAGGCAGCTGGAATGTCGTCGCCGCAAAAATAACGAGCGCAGAAGATAAATCGGCTGCCGCTCCGTTGACCGGACGAATTTTCATAATTTTTCCGCCAACCGTTTTAATAATTTTCCAACCACCGACCGATGTTCCAATCCCCATCGCAATCGCCGCTGACAGACGCACCCACTCTGGGATTTCCGTCGATGTATGATAATTCCCAGCGATTAACGCCATTGTAATAATCCCCATCGCTTTTTGTGCATCGTTCGTCCCGTGCGTGTACGCTTGCATCGCAGCTGTCACTACTTGGAACAAGCGGAACCCTTTTGTTGTTCTCGACAAATTCGCATTTTTAAAGACCATACGAAACAAGCTCATGACGACAAACCCGACGCCAAACGCTAAAAATGGAGAAACAACAAGCGATTCTAAAATTTTTGTGAATCCCGCGTAGTTTAAAATACCAAATCCACCGGCAGAAACCGCTGCCCCAGCAACAGAACCAATCAACGCATGAGATGAACTACTTGGAATTCCGTAATACCATGTAATTAAGTTCCAAGCAATCGCCGCCGTTAGCGCTGCTAAAATGACAATCCCTCCATTTTCTAATGAGAAGGGATCGACGATGTCTTTTGTAATCGTTTTTGCTACTCCGGTAAACGTCAGCGCCCCAAGCAAGTTCATTGTGGCCGCCAAAATAATAGCTTGGCGTGGAGTTAACGCCCTTGTCGAAACAGATGTCGCAATCGCATTTGCTGTGTCGTGAAAGCCGTTAATAAAGTCAAACGCTAACGCAAAAATCACCACTAAAACCGTTAGTATAAACACCGTATCCATTACAAATTCCCCTTTTACGCGTTGCGCATAATAATCGTTTCAATTGTATTGGCTACATCTTCACAACTATCTGCGATTTCTTCTAACATCTCGTACAATTCTTTATATTGAATAAGTTTAATCGGGTCTTTTTGCGTCACAAATAAGTTTTTAATTGATGCGCGTAAAATTTCATCGCATTTTGTTTCAAAGTCTTTAATTTTGATTGCGTGAGCACGCATATCTAACAACTTTTTGCTTGCTAATAATTTTAATGCTTCAGCAATTTCAATCGTGCTTTGGTAAATATTATCGAAAAATTTCACCATATGGTCATCGATATCGGTAAATGAGAACATTTCAAAGCGTGCGGAACATTGCTCTAATCCGTCAAGGACATCATCCATTTTCATCGCCAATTGGTGGATGTCTTCCCGCTCGATTGGCGTAATAAACGTTTTATTAAGCGCAACAACGAGTTCGTGGATAAAAGAATCCCCTTTTTTCTCGTACTCTTTCATGACGCGCGCAAATTCTTTTAAATCGCTAACATTTTGAATTTTGTATTCCACAAAATATTGCGCCGCTTCTTTCACGTTTTCAGAAATCGTAAATAATAAATCAAAAAAAACATCGCGTTTTTTTGATGAAAAAACCATACAAAAACCCCCATTTATGTATTGATATTGAGCCACCCTGTCTTATTTTATCAACAATTGTCGAATTTACAACAAATTTAAAAAATCTTAACATAAAATTTACATTACCTTAACATTTCATTAAAAATAAAGAGCTATCCTTCCCGGATAGCTCTACTTCTCAAATCGCTCAACAAACGCCGCGAGCGTTCGTACCATTACCCCCGTCGCACCCGCTGGGCCGAGATCGGACGCTTTGGTCGTGACCGATGTGCCAGCAATATCTAAGTGTACCCATGGCGTATTTTCTGCAAATTCCGCTAAAAACGCCGCACCCATAATCGCGTGTCCTTCCCTACCTGGAGAATTATTCAAATCTGCAATCGGGCTATTCTGCACTCGTTCTCTATCTTTTTCAGTAATTGGCAACCGCCAAATAAACTCACCTGTTTCCGCGGATGCCTCGAGCAGTTGTTCAAACAGTGCTTCATCGTTTGTCATCGCACCAGTTGTATGAACGCCAAGCGCAATAATGACTCCACCTGTCAGCGTCGCTACATCAATGAGACAATTTGCTCCTTGTTGTTTCGCATACGTAATTGCATCCGCTAAAATAAGGCGACCTTCCGCATCGGTGTTCGTCACTTCAACGGCATTAGGCAAGGAGTCCCCCACCTCTAAGCGAAGGGAAGGTGGGGGAGGAATTGCCCTTTTTTATTTTTTGCACGAAAAACGGTTCATTCTTTCAGTAATATATGGTATAATTGTATATATAATGAAAAAAGGAGGTGAAACGTATGGAATTGGTCGTCACCGCTAAAATTCGGTTGTTACCAACGGAAGCTCAACACCTGCAACTCGTTGAAACGATGCAAGCGATGAAACAAGCGTTGAACTTTGCATCGAAAGTCGCATACGAACACCATCTGCTTTCCTCGTTTAAGAAACTGCAAGTCTTGGTGTATCGAGACTTGCGAGAGTTGTTCGGACTAAAATCACAAATGGCGTGTAATGTGTGTACCATTGTCGCAGGTGTCTATGCGTCCATGAAATCCAATGGCGAACGCACGCTAGCGGTGTTTAAAAAGCCTAAACTCCAATATTCGTACAATCGAGACTACTCGTTTACGAAAGACGGACAGATGAGCATTGGCACGCTAAACAAACGAATCAAAATGCCTTTTCTGACAAAAGGACAGGAACGCTATTTCGATGGCTCTTGGGAGTTTGGCACAGGTACACTTGTGTACAAAAAAGGCAAATTCTACTTGCATGTCGCAGCGAAAAAAGTGATCCATCCCCCTTCGGTGTATCAAAACGTGGTCGGTGTGGACATGGGGATGCGCTTTTTAGTGACCGCTGTAGATTCACACAACCGTCATTTGTTTATCAAGGGCACTCCCATTCAGAGCGTCAAAGCACGATACGTCCGACTTCGCAAAGAGCTCCAACAACGCAACACGAAATCCGCTAAACGCAAGCTAAAGAAAATCGCTGGACAAGAAAACCGTTTCATGACCAATGTCAATCATTGTGTCAGCAAGGCACTTGTTCAGTTTGCAGGAAAGCATAGCTTGCTTGTCCTAGAGGATTTGACAGACATCAACGATACGGTGTGCGTTCGCAAAAAAGACCGATACGTGCGATTCACATGGGCGTTCGCTCAACTCCGCTCGTTCATTGAATACAAAGCACGACTACACGACAGCCACGTCCTTGCCGTTCATCCTGCTTACACGAGCCAGCAATGCCCAACATGTGGGTTTACACATAAAAACAACCGCAAAAAACAGATCCATACGTTTATATGTGGGGCATGTGGCTATACATCCAACGATGATCGAGTAGGGGCGTTAAACTTACGCCAAAAGGGAATCGAGTACCATCATGGCGTGACCGCCCAAGCATGACTTGTGTGGTCGGGGTGCCGTCAACCACCCTCATGCAACCCCACGCGAAGGAAGGAGGACGAAGTCCGCTTGCACTTCTGGGGAGTTGCAAGCCCCCACTTCAAGCGTTAGCTAAGTGGGGGTAGTTGACACACCCCAACGATTATTGCTTCATGCCCTGCATTGCTCGGCATTTCTTGCATTACTGTAAACATTTGCTCACTTCCTTTCTATTCTTCTTTATTATACCTAATTTTTCTCAACTAGTCGTACAAAAATAAGACGAGTGTTGGAAGGGGTGGCAGCTCGTTCAAGGCGCTACTATCGACCCGGTCGATATCGGTCGGCATAGCTGCTAAACAACGTTGAATAAATACGCATACCTCATCTACACGAACACCCCAGTAAAACGGACGATATGGTTGTAAATACTCCTCTGCCGCCTGCATCATCCACCGCGCCCCTTTCACATTTCCATAGCTATAATGATAGAGCGCGACCGTCATTTGCAACAACCCTTTAATAAAAAAATTCGCTTTATCTGTCATCCAAATTTCTTCTAACAAATCATGACACGTATAGTAATCTCCTTCATTGAACTTCACAAAGAACTCGTAATACTCCATCGGATACATAACAATCCCCCCTTTTTTTCACAATACCACAAGGAAAATAAAACGAAAAAGCGAATGAGAAAAAAGAGGTGATTTTGTTGAAGCTTATTTCTCTTTGTCCAAGCAATACCGAACTGATTGCTTATTTAGGAAAAACGGACTGGTTAATTGCCGTAGATAATTATTCTGATTGGCCAGCATCTGTCCATTCCCTTCCACGCGTCGGACCAGATTTGCAAATTGACATGGAGCGTGTCGAGGCGTTGAATCCCGATCTTGTTCTCGCCTCATTAAGCGTTCCTGGCATGGAACGAAACATCGAAGAATTGAAAAAACGAAACATTCCACATCTTATTTTTCATCCACATTCGTTAAAAGAGATTGCAGCGGACTTGCTTCGGTTAGGAGAAGTGCTCGGACAAAAAGAGTGCGCCAAAGCAGTAGTCAAGCGATATCAAGATGTCATCGCTCAATATACGCAACTCGCCAAAAAAATAGAACAACCGCCAACGATTTATTGGGAATGGTGGCCAAAGCCGGTCTTTACGCCTGGAAAAACAAATTGGCTCAGCGAAATAAGCGAATTAGCTGGCGGACGCAATTTATTTGCGGATATCGAACAAGCAAATGTACAAACCGACTGGGAAGAAGTAAGTAGGCGAAAGCCAGAGCATATCGCGCTTGTTTGGGTTGGCGTGCAAAGCGAAAAAATCGACCGATCTCTCGTAAAAAAACGACCGGGATGGAACAAACTTGAAGCCGTTCAATCTAACTGCATTTACGTACTCGAAGAAGGGCTTTTTTGCCGACCGTCACCACGGTTATTACTTGGTTTAAAAAAACTGGCGTCATTGTTGCATCCCGACATTTTTCCAACCTACGACGAAGTGGACCCTGTTTTGCAAAAATAAAGAAGGGAGCAACCGCTCCCCTTCTGTTTTCTAGCTTTTCGATTGTACGTATTGTTGGCGAAATACTTGCATCGTTTCATCTTCGTTCAACTTTTTCAATTCATCTTCTGACAGTTTCCCGTCACCTTTTTTCACGACATACACTTCGACCGTTTTTTTGCCCCAATACTTATAAACATCGTCTACAGTATCATAGTACAAATCGATGCGGTTTCCTTTAATTGCGCCACCTTTGTCCGCCACCACCCCATACCCATAGCCCGGAATAAACAAAATTGTACCGATTGGAAACACATTTAAATCGGCAGCGATCGTTGAATATAAGTCTCGCTTTACGCGCACTCCTGAGTACGTAATTCCATATGCTGGATGGCTTGGCGACTTTCCTGTGGATTCTACCCCAGCTGTATAGCCAGTAGCGACAACGGTCGTGGATGGATATTGTGACCAATCAAACGCCTCCTCCAAACGTACCGTATCATTTTTTGCTACCTCTGATGAAATTTGCGGCTGTTCCCGTTCCTCGTATTGAATCCATTGGTCATCAGCTGCGGTGTAGTCTATATTAAAATAATTAGCAAAATAATAGCTGCGTTGAAAAAGAGAAAACGGTGAATCGTCCATCCAATCAATGATGGTACGCGCCTCTACCCCAGAAATGGATTGGAATGTTGTAAAGAGCGCGCACACAAATAAGATTGTCATGCATAACCTTCGTACAAAACTCATTTTCTCACTCCTCCCACGACTCTATTTATTTCCAAAAAGAGAAACAAATATTCATCGACAGGACGTGAGAAAAGAAAAAAGCCTTCGCCTAATGGACGAAAGCCTTAGAACATTTGATATCCTTTCGCTCGCAATATTCGAATGGCAACACCGGACAAAATTGCTCCAATTAGCCCGCTGCTGAGGATCATGACATCTGCAGGTGCTAATGTCAAAATTTTATGTTTTAACGCTGCAAACGACGCGCTTGGTGCGGTAAAATACGCCGATAACTTAACATCATCAATAATAAAAATAAAAACAACCGGACTTAAAATGGCTGGCAACCACGACATTCGTAAAATCATGTTTAGTAGAAAGCCAATACCAAAAAACAAAACAAAAAATAACAACATCGAAATGAGTAAAACAGGTATACTCATTTCCATCCCCATCACCTCCAGTACATCCTTTTTAAGTGTACTGAATGATAGACGGGGAGTCAACGAAAGTCATTCGTTGTTTTTTGTTTCTCCTTTCCCTGCACAGCAATAACATGTTTCCGAACCACCTAACAAAAGTTGCACATAACCATTCCCTGCACAATATGGGCATACTGTTTGTTCTTTGCGTTTCATAAGGATCCCTCTCTTTTTTCTTAATTTTCTGATAATATACCAAATTCCAATCGAAAAAGAAAAGAAGGATTTCTAGCGGTTTTATCTCATGTAAGCGAATACATCTAATGAATGCTCTTATTTTCTTTTATTTTCTCATCTTTTTATTTTTTTAATAAATCAGAAAAAAAGCGCCCGCCTTCGGCGAAGAGCGCACAAGCCCCACCGAGGAGAGCTCGAACCAAGCACGGCTTGCCTCCGACAGTGGAAAAATAAGTTAAACTCCCCAGTTGCATGTATATAGGTAAACCAGAATATGCTTTCTTACTCAGCAAAAAAAAGGGGCAATTGCCCCTTTTGGTTAGAAAATATTGAATTTTCCTTTTTTCACAACAAGCGACGGTCCACCAATCAAGAAAAGCGCGCGGTTGTCAACCATTTTTTTCATGAAGCTTGCTTTCGAACCCCACATTTTCTTTCCAAAAACAACACCGATTGCATCATCGTGACCAAGTGAGCATACCGTTCCTTTAATGTCTGGCTTAAATGGCTGCAATTCGCCTTGCTGGCGAATTAAAACAGCAAGGTTTTTCGCGCACAATTCACCTTGTTGCATTGCAATTTGCGCCGTCGGCGGATATGGTCGGTTTGTTTCTTCATTAATCATTAACGAACAGTCCCCGACAATAAAGACGTTGTCATATCCAGGAGCACGTAAGAACGGATCAACTTTCACGCGACCGCGCATCGCTTCAAATCCAGATTCATCAATGACATAGCTTCCGCGCACACCAGCTGCCCATACCACCGTACCTGCTTTAATTTCTTCTGTTTCGTCACCTTTTGCAACAACAATGCCTTCCGGCGTGCATTCTTTAATCGCTGTTCCGATGCGGAACTCGACTCCTTTGCGCTCAAGCACACCAACCGCGTATTCGACAAGCTCTGGGTCGAAGCCAGGAAGCGCAGTCGGTGCTGCTTCTACACAGATGATGCGCACTTTTTTCGGGTCGATATCGTATTCGCGGCAAAGTTCTGGTACACGATTCACTAACTCACCAAGAAACTCAATACCAGTAAACCCTGCACCACCAACAACAATTGTCAAACGCTCTTCCCGCTTTTCGATTTCTGTATTGTACGTTGCAAATTGGTATTCAATATGTTCGCGAATTTGGCGGGCAGCATTAATATTCGCGATAGAAAATGCATACTCTTTTAGTCCTTTAATGCCGAACGTTTCGGATTCAAATCCGAGTGCAACGACTAGGTAGTCGTACGAAAGCTCACCTTTTTCTAAAAGAACGCGTTGTTCTTGTGGGATGATTTTCACTACCGTATCTTGCACAAACTGTACTTTGTTACGGTCAATTACATCGGTAATTGGATAACGCACACGGTCATGATGAAGCGTTCCTGCCGATGCTTCATGAAGCCATGTTGTTTCATAATGATAATCGTATTTGTTCACCAGCGTAATGTCCGCTTCATTTACCCCAACCAATTTTTGCAAGCGAACCGTTGTCATTAAACCTCCATAACCTGCACCTAAAATAACGACATTTGGCTTTTTCAAATGAATCACTTCCACCCTTTTAATTTTTTTGTGTGTACAACTAGCGTGTGTCGCTTCGTTGCATTTTATCGAAAAAAGTTTGTGAAAAAATTCACGATGATGGACAAAAAAATGTCGAACAATTGTCGAAAAATCTTAACAATCTCTTCAAAAACATATTATGCTTTTTTTTTATTGTTTTCAAGTGATTTTTTTCTTTTTTCTAAAGGAATTATATATGGTATGATGTAGGTGTCTGTATTTTTCATAATCGAGGGGGAAGGGATCATGAAAGAAGACCAAAAAGTGTATGACATTACGATTATTGGTGGCGGCCCAGTTGGGTTGTTTACCGCATTTTACGGGGGGATGCGCCAAGCAAGCGTAAAAATTATTGAAAGCCTTCCACAGCTCGGCGGTCAGCTGTCGGCGCTTTATCCAGAAAAATACATATATGATGTCGCAGGATTTCCGAAAATTCGGGCACAAGAACTAATTAATAATTTAAAGGAACAAATGGCAAAATTTAACCCGACCGTTTGTCTTGAACAGTCGGTTGAAAAGCTAGAAAAACAGGATAACGGTATTTTCAAGCTCACGACTAATAAAGAGGTACACTATTCGAAGACAGTCATCATTACTGCTGGAAACGGGGCGTTCCAACCTCGTCGCCTAGAGTTAGACAGCGCTGCACAATACGAAGGGAAAAACCTCCATTACTTTGTAGACGATTTAAACAAATTTGCTGGGCAAAAGGTACTTGTTTGCGGCGGCGGCGACTCCGCGGTTGACTGGGCATTAATGTTAGAACCAATTGCAAAAAAAGTAACAATCGTACATCGTCGCGACAAATTCCGCGCCCATGAACATAGCGTGGAAAATCTAATGAAATCGAAAGTCGACGTAAAAACGCCATTTGTCCCTGTTGAATTAATCGGCGACGAAAACGGCATTCAAAAAGTCGTGCTTGAAAGCGCGAAAGATGGAGCGCGTGAAACGATTGAGGTTGATGCAGTCGTTGTCAACTATGGCTTTGTTTCTTCGCTTGGTCCGATTAAAGAATGGGGACTTGACATTGAGAAAAACTCGATTAAAGTGAACTCAAAAATGGAAACAAACATTCCTGGGGTATATGCGGCCGGGGATATTTGCACGTATGAAGGAAAAGTAAAATTAATTGCGTGCGGTTTTGGAGAAGCGCCAACCGCCGTCAATAACGCGAAAGCATATATTGACCCTAGCGCAAAAGTGCAACCGCTTCATTCTTCGTCGATGTTTTAATAAAAAGGGATGGCTCAACAAGCTATCCCTTCTTCATTTTTCATTTTCCACATCCACACTATCCCTTTTCTCCATTGTATCCATTTTTTCCTGCAGCTCTTTCTTTTCTTTTGCCAGTACTTTTATTTGCCGTTGCAATTGAAATATCCGAAAAAAGCCGAACGAAGCCACAATAAGTCCTCCCATTGCTGTCGAGCCTAGAATGATTAGAATCAATGGCCATTCTGTTTTTCCAAACAAATAATTAACAGAAACCGCATTCACATTAGCTACGGCAAAAATAGCGACAACGAGTGCAAATAACATCGCAAATAATAAGTTCCATTGCATTTTCATCATAATTCCTCCTTGTTAAATACAGTGTACCTCGTTATTTATCGCAACTCAACTATATTCTACTTTTCTTTCCAGTCGCCACAGCGATTCCCACCGTTACTTTCTTCATCGAAGCAAATACTACTCCCGTAAGCCCATTTTACAGTACTAGGGGGGATTACAATTGTTTAAAAAAGCAACGACGGTTTTGCTTGCTTCCGCGCTAGCAACTGGGCTAGTTGCCTGCAACAAAATGGGAATGGAGCGTAACGATAATGGGCAAAAACAAAATATTTCTGCGTTGCGCACCTCTATCCCAAGCAGCCAATATCCACATACGAGGGCAATATTAATCCAAGACGCAAAATACGACTTTATCCCGATCAGCCCTCAACAAGCGGGGCAATGGCAGGCACAGCTTCAGCCGCAATGGGAGCAACCAACGTTTCCATATTATTCTATGCCAAGACAGGCACAGCAAGCGCCGAAACTAGCTACTCCGACTCAGCCACAACAGACGCGAACGGCAACTGGAGTTAGCCAATTTGCACAACAAGTTATTGATTTGACAAATAAAGAGCGGGCGCGCGCTGGGCTTCCTGCGCTAAAAGCGGATGGGCAACTGAGCGCTGTTGCTCAGAAAAAGTCGGAAGATATGCAACAAAAGCATTATTTTTCACACACTAGCCCAACGTACGGGTCACCGTTTGATATGATGCGCGACTTCGGGATTACGTATCGAACCGCCGGTGAAAACATTGCCCAAGGGCAACGTACCCCGCAAGAAGTCGTAACCGCTTGGATGAACAGTCCAGGGCATCGTGCCAATATTTTAAACCGTCAGTTTACCCACATCGGGGTCGGATTTGAAAGCGGAGGAAACCACTGGACACAAATGTTTATCGGAAAATAATAAGAAAAGCGCAAAACGCCCGCCTATCGTCGAAGAGAGCCCGAACCGAGCATGGCTTAGTTCTGCGTGGGCAAAATCACTGAAATTTCTTCATGTATCGCCCCCAAAGAAGGGGCGGAGCGCATCACACCGATGGCGTTTGGAGCTAGACAGCCTACCCAATCGCAAAATTTTATACTTTCTTACCTTATAACAAAAGAGGAGCATTGTGCTCCTCTTTATTAACATTCTTCTGGTGTTCCAGTATTCGTTGCCGTACGGAATGACGAGCCGCAACCACATGTCGCAATGGCGTTCGGGTTGTGGATAGTAAACCCCCCACCCATAAGCGACTGTTTATAGTCAATGACTGTCCCTTTTAAAATCGGAGCGCTTTCTTTATCAACTAACAGTTTAATTCCATGTTGTTCGAACGTATAGTCCTCGTCCGTTTTTTCCTGTTCAAAGCCCATTCCATACGACAATCCACTGCAACCACCGCCTTTGATGCCAATGCGAAGGTATGCCCCTTCTTCCCCGTGCTCTTTCATCATATCCTTAATTTGTAGCGCCGCTGCTTCCGTTAACGTAACGACTTCGTTCATCGATTTCCCTCCTCTTAGTTTTCAACAACTAGCAAGTTTCTGTTTTTTACCAGTATATCGATTTTTCTCTACTTCGTTCAATAATAATAAACTCCTGTGCAAATCGTTTCTGCTGGGCCAGTCATTAACACATTCCCTTCATCGGTCCATATAATAACTAAATCGCCGCCAGCAAGGTGGACAATCGTTTCTTTATTGCGGGCTGTTTTACCATTTAAGACAGACGCCACTACCGCAGCACACGCCCCGGTGCCACATGCTTGTGTTACTCCCGAACCGCGTTCCCAGACACGAAAATGTAGTTCTTGATCATTTATCACTTCGACAAATTCCACGTTTACTCCTTCTGGAAAACGAGCATCTTTTTCTACGATCGGTCCGAGCGACGTCACGGGTGCATATGTAATGTCATCAACATAAAAAATGATGTGTGGATTTCCCATCGAAACAGCCGTAATTTCATACGTTTCCCCAGCAAACTCCACCTCTTCCGCTACCACTTGTTCCGCTTCCTCCCCCATCATCGGCACTTCGCTTCTTTTCAAGCGCGGGATTCCCATATCTACCGTCACGCTCGTCACGATGCCGTTTTCAACAAACACTTCCGCTTGTACAAGCCCTGACAATGTTTCAATCAAAAACGAGCGCTCCGTCACTAATCCGTGTTCATACACATATTTCGCTACGCAGCGAAGACCATTTCCGCAATTTTTTCCTTCCGATCCGTCGTTATTGAAAATACGCATTTTTACTGGCGCCACGTCTGATGGGCAAATCAGTATCATCCCGTCCGCCCCAATGCCTGTGTTTACATTAGATACTTTCATCGCCAACTCCGAAAATAGTGCCTCTGGAATTGTTTCTTCAAACATGTTGACATATATATAGCTATTTCCTAATCCGTGCATTTTCGTAAACGAAAACGTGTTCATAAAGCACCTCCTAAAAAAATTTTTACCTATAAGTATAAAGAAGATAGGCGTTGGAAACAATGAAAATATCCCCCGTTTTTTCATATACACCTGAAAGAAGATGTCATATCGGCATCTTCTTTTTTTGTTTTATTCCATGTATAATCGGTTTGTAATAGGTCTTTATTCTTACATATGCGGGGGAAGCACGATGGAGACTTTATACGATCGAACCGTTCACTGCCTCGTTTGCCACCAATCATATACGACGAAAAAAGTTCGCTCCCGCTTTCTTCGTCCAATAAAACACGATACCGACTTTTGTTCCTATTATCCGTCGGAAGAAGTAAATCCGCTATTTTATTACGTCAGCGTCTGTCCGCATTGCGGGTTTTCTGTAACAGAAGAGTTTTCATCCTATTTTCCGCCGAACTCGCTCGAGGCAATTCAAACAAACATCTGCCAAGCGTGGAACGGAAAGAATTATAACGGAAAACGGACGTTTCAAGAAACGATTAACACATATAAACTTGGTATTTATTGTGCTACATTAAAGCGGGAAAAACATATCGTACTTGCTGGATTATACATGCGCTTAGCATGGCTTTACCGAACGTACGAAAATACTGCCCAAGAAGAACGATTTATGCGGCTTGCTTTACAAGAGTACACTTTTTCTTACAGCAAAGACGATTTTCAAGGCACACACATGTCGGAAGTACGGCTCCTTTATTTGATTGGGGAACTACACCGACGGCTCGGGGAGCCAAAACAAGCGATTCTTTATTTTTCAAAGGTGATTGCAAAAAAGAAAGAAACAATCGAAAAACGAATCGTGCAAATGGCGCACGAACGCTGGCAAGAAATTCGTGAGCAGCAAAAATCATCCCCTCCGGAAGAAAAAAGCGGCATGTAGAAAGCCGCTTTTTTGTATGCCCGAAAACTTTTTGAACGAATTAAAACATTGCGTTTTCTTCTAAAAACCGATAAATATTGTCGACTAATTGCTCCGGTGTTTCACCTGTTACCACTTCCCCGTTTACTAGCGCAAAAAATGTATCAGCGCATTTGCCGCAATAGCTTAAACAGCCGTACTCCATAATATCTAAGTTCGGGTCTTTTTGCAGTATTTCTAGCGCTTTTTGTGAGCCATTCGCTAAATTGCTCACACAAAATTCGATCAGCGGCTGAATCATCGTTCGTCACCTCTCTATGTTCATCATCGTAACTATTTTTTTATCAAACGTCAATTTGTGATATGCTGTTTTGTAATATTCGCTACCTTTATTGTTTATCTGTATCATTTTTTCGAAAAATTGTTGTGATTTTGTCATATTTTCGCTATACTTTTAATGGCATTTGGTAAACGTTTTGCATATAACAAATCGCTCTCTCTTCAACCTAAGAGAGCGTATAATAAAAGCTACTTAGGAAAAAGACAGCGACAAAGGGGAATTTTAGCATGAGACATCTCGTTCTGCTCGGCGGGGGATATGGCAATATGCGTATTTTGCTTCGCCTTCTCCCAAATCAATTACATGAGAACGTTCACATTACACTCATTGACCGTGTGCCGTATCATTGTTTAAAAACAGAGTATTATGCATTAGCCGCAGGAACTATCAGTGACCATGACATTCGCGTAGCATTTCCAGAGCATCCTCGCCTCACGTATCGTTTCGGGGAAGTTGTCCGCATTGATCTCGGTGCCCAAGCAGTCTTTTTAGAAGACGGAACTTCTGTTTCATATGACGATTTAGTCATCGGATTAGGGTGTGAAGATAAATATCACGGGGTTCCAGGGGCGGAACAATTTACGTACAGCATTCAATCAATCGATAAAGCGCGCACGACATACCAAGCGTTAAACAACTTGCCGCCGCAGTCAGTCGTTGCTATTGTTGGCGCGGGATTAAGCGGGGTGGAACTAGCAAGCGAACTGGCGGAAAGTCGTCCAGATTTGCGCGTCATGTTATTTGACCGCGGAGAACGAATTTTACCGATGTTTCCTGAGCGGTTAAGCGAATATGTTGAAAATTGGTTTCACGAGCACCATATCGACATTATTCGCCAATCCAATATTACAAAAGTAGACGAAGATATGTTGTATAACCATGATCAGCCAATTCCGTGTGACGCAGTCGTCTGGACAGCAGGCATTCAGCCAAATCGGGTCGTCCGTGAGTTAAACGTCGAAAAAGATGCCCAAGGACGTGTCGTGTTAACACCCCGTCACCATATTCCTGGCTACGAAAACGTATATGTCGTCGGAGACTGTGCTAGCTTGCCGCATGCGCCAAGCGCCCAACTTGCCGAAGGGCAGGCAGAACAAATTGTCCAAGTGCTACAAAAACGTTGGAACGGAGAAGAACCTCCACAATCATTCCCACCAATTAAATTAAAAGGTATTCTCGGCTCTCTCGGCAAAAAACACGGATTTGGTCTTGTCGCTGATCGTCCGTTAACCGGTCGTGTGCCGCGCCTCTTAAAATCCGGCGTGCTTTGGATGTATAAGTACCATAACGGATATTAAAACGGGTGCCCTTCTCGGAGCACCCGTTTTTTATGCTTGTTCTACTGATTTATATCCGTATTTCTCCATTTCCTCATAAATCGCTTTTAATTTTGGATTCCCTTCTCCAACAATCGTCCCTTCTACAAGGACAACAGGATAAAACAAGTCCTCTTCCACTACTTTCCTTGCGAACGCTTTTTTCTCTTCATCATCTGGCGGCTGGAAAATATCGATGTATGAAATGACGAACGGCTGGTTCACATATTTCCGTTTAATGGCTGCCTCTAACCACTCATACGTTTCTTTTGATGAGGGCAAATTGACACAAGAGGGGCAAACGACCTCTGCGCCATATACACATATTTCAACTTGTTTAAATGGCATATGTTTCCACCTTTCCTCTCCATGGCGAAAAAGTTATTAGATTTTTTTCATTATAACGATTATAATAAAGTTACAGAAAGGAGTCGATGGGAAGAATGAGCGATTTAGAAATTAAAGAACAAGTGCAAGAAGTTTTAGATAAACTGCGCCCGTTTTTACTTCGAGATGGCGGTGACTGCGAGCTCGTCGATGTCGAAGACGGCGTAGTGAAGTTACGTTTACTAGGGGCTTGCGGCAGCTGCCCAAGTTCCACGATTACATTAAAAGCCGGCATTGAACGAGCTCTTTTAGAAGAAGTACCAGGCGTCGTCGAAGTCGAGCAAGTGTTTTAAAAAAAGCGGAAAGGGTGTCCCAAAAGCAATGGGGCACCCTTTCTTATAACGATCTATACACGCGGAACGTCTGCACAAATTGTATCTTTTTTGAAGAAAAGCGACCTTTTGGCCAGCTCCTTATCATATTTATTCTACATACTCGACAATTTATGCTTCTAGCGCCATTTTGTAGACGCGGCTACCAATTGGTTCGACCGTTAAACATTCCACCTTACAATGCGGAAAGTGTGGCGTCAATTTTCCCTTCAACCATTCTCCTCTTCCTTGCTCGGCAAAGCAAAGAACGGTCGGACCTGCGCCACTCAACGCCACCCCAAACACCCCATACTCTTTAGCGAGCGCCTGCACATGGGCTAATTCCGGAATTAACGATGCTCGGTACGGTTGATGGAATATGTCTTTATCCATCATTTTTCCTGCCAAGCGCCAATTTTTTGTCAACAGTGCTGCCACGAGCACGTTGCTGACCGCGCTCGCTTCTACAGCTTGCTCTTTGGGAAAAGAAACAGGAAGGACACTACGCGCTTTTTTCGTTTCCAATTCATAGTTCGGAATAACTGCCACAAGGTCTAGTTCGATATTTGGAACATGAATAATCGTCGTTTCTTCTTCTCGATGGCAACCGATGACGAGTCCCCCGTACAATGACGCGCCAACATTATCTGGATGGCCTTCAAAACAGCTTGCCAACCGCGCCTTTTCTTCCATCGTAAGCGACAACCTAGCAAGTTCATTCGCTAGTTCGATGCCTGCTACAACGGCTGCCGCACTGCTTCCTAGCCCGCGCGTAAAGGGAATATCACTATATACATCAACCGCGCACGCCGGTAACGTTTTCCCATGCGTGCCGGCAATTTCGTCCGCCACCCGAAAAATTAAATTATCCGTCCCAGTCGGAATCGTCTGCACTTCTTCCGAACGAGCGGTAAATTTCCATTCATTTGCTTGTCGCACTTCCAATACTAAATAGCGAGAAACTGCTAACCCGATCGAATCGAACCCAGGTCCTAAATTTGCCGTACTCGCCGGAACAACAATTTTCAACATCTCGTCTTCTTTCATTGGTGAACAGCCCCTTGAATATGTTCAAACAAGATCTGTTCATCATTTGGAAGCACGATTGGCTCCATATCAGCTGCCTCCATTGCGATTGCTGGGTCTTTTAGTCCGTTTCCGGTCAATACGGCAACAACGATACTTCCTTCTTTCACTTCTCCAAGTTTCCGCTGCTTGATCACCCCAGCAATCGAAGCACACGACGCTGGTTCGGCAAAAATTCCTTCCGTTCTTGCCAGTAGTTTATACGCTTCTAAAATCTCTGCATCCGATACATCGTCTATTTTTCCGTTTGATTCGTTTACCGCTTGCACTGCTTTTTCCCAACTTGCTGGGTTGCCAATACGAATCGCGGTCGCAATCGTTTCTGGTTCCGTAATGACTTGGTTGCGCACAATTGCCGCCGCACCTTCCGCCTCAAAACCACACATTTCTGGTAGCCCCGTTTGCTTTCGTTCGTGGTATTCTTTAAACCCTTTCCAATAAGCTGTAATATTCCCAGCATTTCCAACCGGAATCGCCAATACATCTGGAGCCTTACCAAGCTGCTGGCAAACTTCAAACGCAGCTGTTTTTTGCCCTTCAATGCGGTACGGGTTTACCGAGTTAACGAGCGTAATTGGTGCGATGTCGCTTAAACGTCGCACCATTTTTAACGCTTCATCAAAATTCCCTTCAATCGCAAAAATTTCTGCCCCATACATCACCGCTTGCGCTAATTTCCCCATCGCAATTTTCCCGTGCGGAATGACGACAATGCAGCGCATGCCTGCTCGCGCTGCATAAGCAGCAGCTGCCGCCGACGTATTTCCAGTCGATGCACAAATAATTGTATGGCTCCCTTCTTCTTTCGCTTTCGCCACTGCCATCACCATGCCGCGGTCTTTGAAGGATCCGGTCGGATTGGCCCCTTCCACTTTCACATACAGCTCAATACCAAGCTTTTCAGATAGCCTCTCTAGCCGAATTAATGGAGTATTCCCTTCATGAAGTGAAAGAAGCGGCGTTTTTTCCGTCACCGGTAAAAATTCTCGAAATTCCTGTAACAATCCTTTCCATGCCATTAGTTCCCATTCCCTTCTACGCGATACGAGCTTTTCACATCTTTCACAATCGCTAGGTCACGCAACTGCTGCAAAATCTCTTCATACGCTTGTTGGGACGCCTTGTGCGTGACAATGACAATTTCTGCAATTCCTTTTTCTTTTAGTGGCAACTGTAAAATTTTCTCGAAGCTAACCCCCCGTTCAGAGAAAATTGCCGTAATTTTGGCAAACGCCCCGACTTCGTCTTTGACATGAATACGAAGAAAATATTTCGAGAAAATTTCTGACGAAGCTTTTAACTGCTTTTCGTATTGCGGAGCAACTGCGCTCCGTCCGTTTACCCCAAGTCGCATATTTTTCATAACTGCTACTAAATCGGATACTACTGCGGTTGCGGTCGGAAGACTTCCCGCACCTGGACCGTAAAACATCGTTTCCCCGACTGCTTCTCCGTATACGTACACTGCATTATATTCATCGCTCACCGACGCTAACGGATGAGAATCCGGCAACAACGTCGGCTGAACGCTCACTTCCACTTTATCACCGTCGCGATGTGCAATCCCAATTAATTTCATCGTATAGCCAAGCCGCTTGCTGTAATCTAAATCTTCTTCCGTAATACCAGTAATCCCTTTTACTTGCACATCTTCTAAATCAATATTCATGGAAAATCCTAAACGGGCTAAAATCGCCATCTTCCGCGCTGCGTCTAACCCTTCAACGTCTGCGGTTGGATCTGCTTCTGCATATCCAAGCGCTTGCGCTTCCGCTAACACTTCCTCGTACGGACTTCCGTATTTACACATTTTCGTTAAAATAAAGTTCGTCGTTCCGTTAACAATTCCCATCATTTTCGTGATTCGGTCAGACGCTAAGCCGTCGACAAGGCTGCGTAAAATCGGAATGCCGCCAGCAACGCTCGCTTCATAAAATAAGTCGCAACCGTTTTCTGTCGCTACTGCGAGCAATTCCGAACCGTATAGCGCCATTAAATCTTTATTCGCGGTTACGACATGTTTCCGTTGCTGCAACGCTTGCAATAAGTAGTGCTTCGTTTGCTCCACTCCACCCATCACTTCGATGACGACATCGATTTCTGGATCGTTAATAACCTCTTCCGCATTCGTTGTTAATAGCTCTAGAGCGACTTTCACATCACGCTCTTTATATAAATCACGAACGAGAATTTTTTTAACAACAACCGGACAGCCGACTTGATGAATAAGTTGGTCTTGATGGTTCTTAATAATTTTTACAACCCCGCTGCCTACTGTTCCTAATCCTAACAAACCAACCGCAATTGGCTTTGCCATCCTCTCCACTCCCTCTTGTATTTTCTGCATGAACATTTGTTTTTATATAGTAGACATTATAAAAGATGTTCCTTTCTTTTACAATCATTATTTTTTTATCATATATTCTGAAAACGCTTAACATCAAGTGAATTCAGATAATTTTTTTAAAAAGAAAAGGAAAAGCGGAGGCGGCTGGTTAAACTTTTGAAGCTACGCCCGTTTCTGTACTAGCCATTCTTTATTCACTAGTGCTTCTGGCGTTTCGCCTGTTAACACCGCGATAATGTTTCGGCAGCTCCGTTCCATCATCTTTTTTCGCGTTTCGATACTAGCGCTTCCGATATGTGGAAGGGCGACGACGTTTTTTAATGACAGCAGCGGGTGGGATGGGTCGACTGGTTCTTTCGTAAAGACATCTAACCCAGCAGCGGCGATTTCTCCTGCCACAAGCGCTTCGTATAGTGCCTCTTCATCGACGACAGCGCCCCTTGATGCATTAATAAAAATTGCCGATTTCTTCATCCAACGGAACGACTGACGGTTGAATAAATGGCGCGTTTCTTCCGTAAGCGGCGTTAAGCATACAACAAAATCAGCCGCCTGCAACAACTCTTGAAACGTGCAATATACCACACCTAATTGCCTCTCCGCTTCTTCGTTTCGCGTCCGATTATGATATAAAATGTTCATTTCAAACCCTTTCGCCCGTTTTGCGACCGCTTGTCCTATTTTTCCAAGACCAACAATACCAATCGTTTTATGGTGTACGTCCGTACCTGCCAACAAAAATGGACTCCAGCTTTTCCATTCGCCTGCTTTGATATACTCTGCCGCTTCTACTAAACGCCGTGCCGTTGCTAATAATAGCGCAAACGTCAAATCCGCTGTCGTATCGTTCAACACGTCTGGCGTATTGCAAACTGCCACACCATATTCGGTCGCTACCGGCACATCAATGTTATCAAACCCGACTGCCATGTTTGCTACCACTTTTAACTTTTCTCCTGCTTCCATCACTTCCCGATCAATACGGTCGGATAACATCGTTAGTAGCGCATCCGCTTTTTTCGCTTCGGCAAGCAACACGTCTCGCCCCACGGGCACATCGTCATGCGGCCACATCGCCACTTCTCCGATGGCTCGCAACGGCGCAATTACTTCTTCTGGCAATTTCCTTGTAATAAAAATATACGGCTTGTCCATGTTCATTTCCCCTTCCTTTTTATCTTAGTCATAAGCACCCAAAAAGCGGCGATATGCCGCTTTTTGGTTACTTCTTTAGCCAACGAACGACTGGCAATGAAAAGCGTTTGGGCAAGTCTAATTGTTCGTAAAATGAAGCTAAAAACACCTCATACGCTTGGGAACGATCGATGAGCGAACGTAACATTTGCGCATAGCGCTTTTTTTCTTGTTCGCTTTCCGCCAAATAATATCCTTCTACATATTCAAAATAAGGGATCGGGAACAATAACCGGGCATAAAGAAGCCGAAACGAAAACGCCGACAACGGGGTAATGCGCTCATAATCACGGAAAAACAGGTGCAGTTGCTCTATTTCTCCTTGCATATATAGCGCACGTACCCACTCTGCTAAGTCACGAGCACAATGATCGTACACCCAGTCAAGCGGGAGCTTCACCTCCTTTCCTCCCGCCCATAACGCTTGTGGCAGCCGCTCATGACAAACCGTCCCCGCATCTATCGTATACGGATGCTCATCTAACTCCGTATCGGCAATGTATTGAATCGCATTTTCCGCTAGACCTGCATAATACGGAAATGATTCAACAAACCAATCCGTAAATTCGTCTTCCCGTTGTTTCCATTTTTCTTTCCAAAATAACTCCATTTGATCTAACCGTTTCCCCCATAGCTGTTTCCACTGTCCGATTCGATTACAATAGACAATATTGCTCGGAACATATCGACCGAGGGCATGAAATTTTGCTAGTTCTTTTCCAAATGGTGCTGTTCTTGCGTACAGTTGCGCTGGAATACGAAACAAGGCGACATGCTGACCGTTATGAACAGCCACTAGGTTTCCTTTCGTTGTCGGAACGATCGTCGCGACAGATAAATCTCCTCTTGCTACTAAATACGCAGCCATTTGATTTAACTCGCTCATCTCCTTTTCCGTTCGATGGTGAACAGGGACAAGAAGAAATTTTTCCTGTTGACATAAAACCACATTATACTTCCCTAGTTTCTCCGTTCTCTCCACTTTCCTTCCATATTGTTGTTCGACCCATTCAAACATAAGCCCCCTCCTTTCTATCCAAATATATGCCAAACAAAAACCGAATACGAATGTGCAAAATATTTGTGCAGCCTTCCAGTTTTTGATTATAATAATTTCAACGTGTAGAAAAAGCGTTCGCCCATCGTTATCTATTCTTAAAAAAGGAACGCTTTTCTCCATTTCCACATATACAATACAAAAAGAAATAGGTGAGCAATATGGGAAAATACATTATGAACAACCTCGAACACGTTGCACGTCAGTGGCTAGAAACAAGAGGAGTAAAAATTGAAGATATTGCTGAGCTTGTTTATTATTTACAGTCTAAATATCATCCAAATTTAAAAATGGAGGAATGTATTGAAAACGTCAACCGCGTCATTTCAAAACGCGAAGTGCAAAATGCGATTTTAACCGGTATTCAACTCGACGTTCTTGCGGAGAAAGGAATGCTAGACGAGCCTCTCCAAGCAATCATCCACCGCGATGAAGGCTTGTATGGGGTAGACGAAATTTTAGCACTATCCATCGTCAACGTGTATGGCTCTATTGGTTTCACAAATTATGGATATATCGATAAACAAAAACCTGGGATTTTGCAGTACTTAAATGATAAATCCACTGGGAAATGCAACACCTTCCTAGATGATATCGTTGGTGCGATTGCAGCAGCCGCCTCCAGCCGGCTAGCGCACCGCGCCGCCAATACAGAATAAAGGGCGCCATTTTGGCGCCCTGTTTCGTTCGCTAAATTCTTTCCATCCATTCTGTTAGTGAATCAACCGTATACGTCGGCTGTTCGGCGTACTTTGCTAATAACTCTTTCGTCGTGACGCCTGTATGCACCAGAAGTGTATCAATCCCGGCGTTCATCCCGGCTTTAATGTCCGTATCGTAGTAATCGCCAATCATTAATGTTTTTTCGCGGGGGACGCGAAGCATTTTTAACGCTTGTTCCATAATAATTTTTTCCGGTTTGCCGATAAAAATCGGCTGCACTTGCGTGGATACGGCAACAACAGACGTCAACGAACCATTCCCGGGTAACAATCCTCGCTCGGTTGGAATCGCAATGTCTCCATTCGTTGAAATAAACGTTGCCCCATTTCGGACAGCTAAGCAGGCAATCGCTAGCTTTTCATAGGTAATCGAGCGATCAATGCCCATGACGACAAACTCCGCATCTTCTTTCGCAAACGTAAAACCTTTTTCTTTCAGTGCTTGGTGAATGCCGTCTTCGCCAATGACATAAACGGTGGCATCTGGCTTTTGTTCATAAATATAATTTGCCGTTGCTTGGCTTGTCGTAAATACTTGCTGTTCAGTCGCTGGAATGTCGAATGACTGCAATTTTTCCGCTACTTGCGCTGGCGTCCGCGAGGAATTGTTCGTCACAAATAAATACGGGATATGACGACGATGCAACTCTTTTACAAACTCACGCGCTTCCGCAATACATTCTGTTCCGCGATACATCGTGCCGTCTAAATCGATTAAATACCCTTCATACGTTTTCACTTGCAGCACTCCCTTACGTTCTATACGTAACACACTTTATCGCACAACATACAAGATGTCAAAACAAAAACGCTTCTTGAACAAGCGAGAAGCGTTTTTGTCATTCATCCGTTTCTTGAATTTCATAGTGGCAAACGTCGTCGCCTTTTGTCATGCACGCTTGCAAGGCGACTTTTGAATTGAGAAGCTGCTGAAATAGTTGCAGCTCACATGAACAAATGGAGCGGTATTTTTTTGCAATTTCCGAAATCGGACAATGGTGGGCGATGAAATGGTACACCCCTTGACTGTCTTTTTTCAGCTGTGCCATGTAGCCTTGTTCGTTTTGCAATTCGAACAGTTTTTGCATTTTTTCTTCGAGCGGTTTTTCTTGAAAAACGTGCGCATACCGTTCTTTCATCCTTGCCATTCGCGCTTGTAAAAGGGTAGCGACCATTTCTTTTCCCGCCAACGCTTCTAAATCACTCAACAACTCGACCGCCCATTGTTTGTAGTGTTGCGGAAACTGTTCTTCCCCTTTTTCCGATAGCTCATACACGTTTGTCGGTCTTCCCATCGCTTGGCGAAAAAGCGTTGAACAAATCAGCCCGTCGCGCTCTAGCGCTTGCAAGTGGCGACGTACGGCCATTTCACTTATATGGAGCCGCTTTGCCAATTCCCCAGCTGTTAGTCGTTTTTCGATCTTCAACAGCTTCAATATTTGTTGCTTTGTGGAAGAGGATTGATAATCCATCTCATTCACCGTCCTCTCCCTCATTGTACGCTATTTCTTTCATTGATACAATTTTTACACAAAAAAGTTAAGAAAGTTAGTTGCGGAATGCCGAAACAGGCCCAAGCTCGTTTTCTAAATAGGTACGAATCGCCTTCGGGTACGCTTGTAATGCCTGTAGCGAACAGCGAAATGCTTCGAGCAATTCCGTTTTACTTGGGGTTGTGTATTGCTGAACAAGCATTTTGCGATAATGAATAATCGCTTTTAGCTGTTTTGCGTCTTCCTCTGTCACGACTTTTTCATCGGCTAAAATGTCGATAATATCGTCATAACTACCAGGATCCCGCATAATGAAGCCGTCAATCATTGCATTTCCGACGTCTAACACTGCTTCGATGCAAACATGGACGATTCGTTCCAACGCCAATTGTTCGATATCATCGTTCCATGACGGTTGTTGTTCATACAATGTGAGCATTTTTTCCATATAACACAACGTTTTTTCAATTTTTTGTCGATCAACAAAATACATGAAGTGGCCTCCTTATGCAAAAAACTGTTTTTTATTGTATTATAACAAAAGAAACCGGACACTTGCAGAAATGTTTGGTAAGATGAGGGTAATGGCTGTTAGGAGGTGGATAGCATGAACGAGCGTTTTTTCTTGTATGATGATACGACGGAAACGAAAACAAGATTTGTTAGTTTTCTCGGTGAGCGGCAACGCTTTGACTTAGCGATCGTGCAAACAGACCGCTTTTACGGAAAATATTTAGTATTAGATATGCAAAGCAATCGCTTTGCCATTATCGGTCGTGATGATTTAGAAGAACCTGGGTATTTAGAATATGCTTATCGGTTAAGCGAAGAAGATGCCAATGATTTACGGTCGTTTTTGAGCGAGTTTGTTGGATAGCTTGGTGGATGGCAAGGAACATTATAACTAAATCCTTGCTAGAAAAGAGGCGACAACAATGGAATATCGCGATTTCTCAAGTGTGGAAAAGCAACGAGAGTTTTTGACCGCAGAAGAATTTCCTGAGGGACCATATGGGCATCCACAAGGAAAAAAGCGCCCTGTCGAAAACAAAAGCACGCCATGGGAAGAAGGGCAACGGTATTATAGCGCTTTCAACTATGAATACAAAGCGTTTCATCAACATATCCCCCGTCAAGACCCTGGCGCGCACCCACCGCACGACGATCCAACGAAGGAGGAACAGCCTCCATATGAAGGATAGGTTATCTCACGAGGTGTGAGATAGCCTACTTTTTTACTTTCTTTAACACGAAATACGCGCAACCGAAGTTGCAATATTCATACAAATATTCGGATAATGTGCTGATTTTTGTATCGTACGTTGCTTTTTGGTTATGATCGTCAAAAAAACCACGCAATCGCAATTGATTATATCCCCAATCGCCTACAATATAATCGTATTTATTTAAAATATCGGCATAACGCGCCCGAAACGCTTCTTCATTAAACCCGTTTTTCACATTCTCAATAAGCTCATAGCATGTATTATTGACGCAAATCATTTTTCTCACCTCTCTTTTTATGATAAACGATGCTGCGTTTCCAATCAATTACTGTGATAAGACATCGAAAAGAAAGGAATGATGTAAGCGAGGGGGTGTTAACATTGAACAAAGCATGGTTGACTTTATCGATGGGTGTGGTTCTTTCGCTAACCGCGTGCGCACAAATGGCCGAGAATACTCGCGATACGCTATATCCGCGGAACGGAAATACGATTAACGTTTCCGATCGCAACGACTTATACAACGTGCAAGGGCTTCCAAATGGTATGGATTCTCGATTAAATAATTTTGGCTACGTTCGCCACCAAAAAAGCCCAGTAGCAGGGGGAATGAACAACGTTGGCACTTTGCCGACACTCAATCGCGAACGTGTCGCTGATTTAATTAGCAAATTATGTGTGCAACTCCCACACGTCAACGACGTCGCTACACTTGTCACGGATGAAGAAGTGTTAATCGCTTATGCCACTGATACGAAAAACAGGTTTGAGACTGCCGATCAAGTGAAAAAGACTGCGCTTTCCGTCGTGCCTCGTTACTATCATGTTTACGTTGCTGATGATCCGCGCATGATGAAAGAAATTGAACGGTTCGGTCGGCTCGATTCCAATAGCCGAAACATCGACCAAATTATTGATACAACCATTAAAGAAATGTTGAAATATCCACAAGGCCGCAAGTTAAGCGACGGAGAAAACGAAAACGGTGAAATGATCAATGAAATGAACGACCATTTAGATCGGGATTTTCATGACGGTACGCCAATCTCGAAACAAAAAATGAGCAAATAAACGCATAGTTGTATACTTTCCAATAATAAGAAAAGCGCAAAGCGCCCGCCTATCGGCGAAGAGCGCACAAGCCCCACCAAGGAGGCTCAGGCCAAGCAAAGCTTGGGCTTGCTTGGGATATTTCAAAGAAGCGAACTGCGATGGCGCTTAAAGCGAGACAGCTTCCGACCCAATCGCAAAATTTTATACTTTCTTATCTTTTCAAAAAAGGGACTCGTTAGTGAGTCCCTTTTTTGTTAGCCTTTGTTTCTTTGGGCAGTTGCCGCGCTTACTTGTTCATCCGCATGGTAGGAGGAGCGAACAAGCGGTCCTGCTTCGCAATGGCTAAATCCTTTGCTTAACGCAATTTCTTTTAGTTCCATAAACTCGTGTGGGTGGTAATATTTTTCAACTTTTAAATGTTTTTTTGTTGGCTGTAAATATTGTCCAATCGTTAAAATATCAACATAGTTCGCACGTAAATCGTCCATCGCTTCCATAATTTCTTCTTTCGTTTCGCCAAGCCCAATCATAATGCTCGATTTTGTCGGAATATCCGGTTGCAATTCTTTCGCGCGGCGTAAAAATTCTAGTGAACGCTCATATGTTGCCCGTGCCCTTACCCTTGGCGTCAAGCGGCGGACAGTTTCAATGTTATGATTTAAAATATCTGGGCGAGCATCCATTAAAATTTTTAAGTTTTCATAAACCCCCCCCATATCAGAAGGAAGCACTTCAATCGTCGTTAACGGGTTTTTGCGGCGGATCGCCCGTACCGTTTCCGCAAATACCGCCGCACCTCCGTCTTTTAAATCGTCGCGTGCTACTGCTGTCACAACGACATGCTTTAAATTCATTAATCGGACCGAATCTGCAACTCGTTCTGGCTCTTGCCAATCCAATTCCGTCGGCAAGCCCGTTTTCACTGCGCAGAAGCGGCAAGCGCGCGTACAAACATCGCCTAAAATCATAAACGTTGCTGTTTTTCTTACCGCCCAACATTCATGAATGTTCGGGCATTTCGCTTCTTCACATACCGTATGCAGCTGCTTTTCCCTCATCATTTTTTTTAGACCTGTATACGTTTCATTCGTATTTAGCTTTATTTTCAACCATTCCGGTTTCCGGACACGTTCTTCATTTGTTGCCATGGCTCACACTCCAGTCGTTGATTTACACTTTTCATTATAAAAAAAAGCAGAAGCGAACTCAAAGAAAATTGTTGCGCTTCGTTGACTTGGCAATTTTTAATATTTATGAAAATCGACAATTGTTCCAAACTAATCATATGAGATTCGTGGAAAGGAGGTCAAAACTGTGCGTACCTTCATTAGTTCGATTACGGCCATCTTTTTATTGGTGGCTACTTCATGGACGGCTTTTGGAAAAGAGCTAGACGCCAACGAAATATACACCCAACGCATGGAACTTTATAAAAAAGCAGAGGCTGTTTCGCTTATTCCGTGGTACTATTTCGCCTCGATTGACCAATACGAGCGAAACGTCCGGCTTGTCCGCCGCGATCTTCCGAAAGCAACAGGGGTACTTGGCATTTACATTCCACCCGAACGATGGGCAGGACCATTAAATAAAAATAAGCACGATACAAATCCGTTTACGATTTCTCAATTTGGTGGGCTTGGAATCGATGGAAATGGGGATGGGGTCGCCAATCCGAATGATGATGAAGACGTCATTTTTGCGATTGCTCGTTATTTGCAAACATACGGAACCGACCATGAGCATATAAAAATTGCTTTATGGGACTATTACCAACGAAGCAAAACAGTGGATTTGATTTTAGGAAAGGTTGAAATTTACAAAAAATACAAGACACTTCTGCTCGATGACCATGCGTTCCCGCTTCCTCTCTATGCTAATTATACGTATAAAAGTACATGGGGCGATGCACGCGGTTGGGGAGGAAAACGTATTCATGAAGGAACAGATATTTTCGCTCATTACGGGGTACCTGTTCGTGCGACATGCTACGGCATTGTCGAGTTAAAGGGGTGGAATAAATACGGCGGTTGGCGCGTCGGGATTCGTGATATTAACAATACGTACCATTACTTTGCCCATTTAAATGGGTTTGCACGCAACTTGCAAGAAGGGCAAGTCGTCGAGCCAGGGATGATTATCGGATCTGTCGGGAGCTCTGGATACGGTCCACCTGGAACAGCCGGAAAATTCCCGCCACATCTTCATTACGGCATGTATAAGGATAACGGCTATACCGAATGGTCGTTTGATCCGTACCCGCATTTAAAAATGTGGGAACGGGCAGAAAAGAGGCAGAAAAAACAAGGAGGGAGGAACTAATTGCTTCCCCCCTCTCATTGCACTGGAATTTCAAACGACGGACCTGAATTCGAGCCGTTATTATAAAAATTCGGCACTTGCCCTTGGATAATCCGCATCGCGACCGGGATGTTTTTCGACACAGTCGTTGGCTTCGTCGCAAATGGCATCACGACTTGTACGGTCACTTCAATATGGATGTCGATTTCTACTAATGCGTTGTTAATCCCAAACGGTTCAATCGTTTTTCTCACGTTTGACATTACATTGCCGACCGCGTAAAAACGAACAGGAACACGTGGACCGAGGTTGCCAAGCAACACGTTATTCGTCGCTTGCCCAACTGGAATATAGTAAATAATTCCGTCGTTTTTCCCCCCATTGACTTCTGTATTAGGAATTTCTAATTCATGCAAATTGCCTTGCGAAGCCATTTTCATTTTTTTTTGCACCCGAGTAGTCGTCTTCCCCAAAATTCGGCTGACAACTGCTCCGTTAAAATCAATCGATGAAATGTGTCCATCTTTGTCTTGTTGGACGGTAATTAAATCTTTCACATCTAATCCTTCTTCTGTGATTAGTTCGTTAATGGCACTGTCAATAACCATGTTGGCAATTCGTTTCGTCTCTTTTTCCGCGAGTCGCATGAGCGTAGGTTCAATGCCCTTATTTACTATCCAAAGACCCGCAGCAGTGGACAATATAAAAAAAACAACAGTCAATAAGACGACATAACGAAAGGGAAGCGGCCCCCTTTTTGGTAAACGCCCCAAGCAAATCCCCCCTTACAAGCTATATGTATGCTTGTGAAGGGGGACTTTTGTTATTTTTTAACGCATTTTTAACAACGCTTCTTTTCCTTTCATGCCTGTTGTAATTCCAAGCTGTTCAGCAGCGATAGTCACCGACTCAAGCGGAGCTTCTAGTAGCTGCTCAATCGTTCGCACACCTACCGCTCTTGCGGCAATAATAGCACGGTCTTTTAGTTTTTCGTTTAACAGCGCAACGTCTAGCGCTCCGCACATAATATACCCTTTATCGCTTGTCACCACAAGCAAATTTGTTTTCGGCAACTGCACAGAAATTGCTGTAAACGGGTAGTTGTCAATAATAATCGGATAGACGGTAATCATGAAAACACCCCTTTCCTTCTTTCAATGTATGAAACAAGGAAAAAAGTGTGCCTATTAACATTGCGAAAGCTTCCATGCCAATACGTCACGCAAAAACTCCGGCATGTAATAAATTTTGTTCGGTGCTCGTTGAATTTCCGGATAAAAACGTCCGAACGTAAACATATCAATCGTCGCCACTGCGTACGTTTCATTCGGATGAATTTCACGACTATCAATGAAAATGCGGCGAATGTGCGTCGTTCCGTCCGCTAATTTTTCCGTCTGCAACGTTACACCGTCATACACCATTGCTCCCATCACTTTTCCGCGAAATCCAAACCCACGGACAGAAAGATGCTTCATTTTTTCCGTGTGTGCCTGCAAAATCACTTCTTTTAGTTCATCGCCTTTTAAATACACTTTACACGGGTTAATGGGATGAGGACAAATACAATGCAAATCTTTTTTCGTCACTGGACCTTTTGAAAGCGGCCCTAGCAGCACGCCTGCATTGACCATACCGATGTCGCCACCGCACCACTCTCGCAGCGCAGACGCTAATAACTCGGCAAACGGAGAAGGCTCAAACCACTGTAACGGTAAGTCAGTGGAAAGTTCAGCGACACGTTCTTGCTCAAGTTGACGCAAACTTTTTTGCTCGAGTACTTGCAATGTTTGCTTCGTTTGCTCACAAGCAGGGAGTGTTGCTGTTTCAATAAGGGTCGCTTTCGGCGCCTCATTTAGTTCAACGATGCCGATGTACTGTCCATATTTTCCTGCCCCGCATAATAGCGTATCGTTTACCCATTTTCCTTCGGGCAACACATGATGGGTATGCCCACCAAGAATAATATCGATGCCCGGAATCGTCTGTGCAATCGTTTCATCGTCCGTCATTCCTAAATGCGAAAGCAACACGACAACGTCTGCCTGTTCTCGGACTTTTTTTACGAGTGATGGCAAAAGCTCAAACGGGGAAGCAACTGTCCAGCCAAGCAGCTCGTAAAATTTCGTAAAATGCACCGTCACCCCAATAACGCCAATACGAAGCGTATCCGAAACAGGAATAATCGTATACGGCTTTAGCCAGTAAGGGCGCTTTCCGTTTTGTTCGAACACGTTAGCTGCCACCACAGGAAATTGAGCCGCTTCATAAAGCGTGTTAAGTTCTTTATGGTCGAGCGTAATACCTTCGTTATTGCCAAACGTCACTGCATCGTAGCCTAACTCGTTCAGAAGCTGAACGTTCGCCTTTCCGCGCGTTGCCTCCGTAATCGGGTGGAATCGGTCGATAAAATCGCCGATGTCAAACAAAAGCATTGTTTCTCCCTTTTGGGCATGCTCTTTTCTTTTTTGTTGCAAAAATCCCGCGATTTTTGGCCAATTTTCGAAATGGCTATGCACATCGTTTGTGTGGTATATATAAATCGGTTGTTTCAACAAGCAACACCTCTTTTACGAAATCCCTTGAATGATGAGGCGGACACCGAGCAAAATGAGCACTACTCGTAAAATAAAGACGATCGTTTTACTTTTTAGCCGTTTGTTCATCCATGCTCCTGTTTTCGCCCCAAACCAAACGCCAGGCACAAGCAAAAGGACAAACCACCACTGCACATTGCCCATCACCATATGGGTTACGGAGCTGACGAGGGAGGATAGAAAGACGATGAACATTGATGTTGCCACCGCAACGTGCGGTGGGAAGAAAAACAATAAAATCATGGCAGGAACCATTAGCGAACCGCCACCAATGCCGAATATTCCGCCAAAAAAGCCGACCATAAAAGCAATGGAAATCGCTGTCATTGGATGATAGCCGTATGTCACGGTATCTCCCTCATTCGTTATATATGTACGCGTTACTCGGAAATGCTTTTGTTTCGACTGTTCCGTTGATTTTTTCGTGAACATAAGCAAAAAAGAAACACTAATAAGAAATAGCCCGAAATAAAGCGAAAAATGCGCCAAACTTAACGATTGATTGGCCCAAGCGCCTAACATAGCACCTGGTCCGCTACCGATAAAAAAGAGTAGCCCGCTTCGATAATCAACCATTTTATCTTTCATATACGATAACGTCGAGGAAAGACCGTTAAAAATAATGACGACAAGCGACGTACCAACCGCTACTTGTGGAGAAACTGTCGGTATGAGATGCGACGCCCCCAAAAACAAGAGCGATGGAACGATAATGACTCCTCCACCTAAGCCAACTAAACTGCCAATCGTTCCTGCTAAAAAGCCAACCAATAAAAGCAATGCATACATATCCTCATCCCCATTACACTTTTTCTCCAAACGCTGGACTAAAATAAATCTAGCTGCCTTGGTGCTAAATCGGTATATTCTATGCCAAGTAACAACATCAGTTGTTTGGCGTTATCCGCCGCATCTCCACCAGAGTTATTGTTAAACAAGATGTAAAGATCCGTCGTTTGCGTTTCTAATTTGCGAATATGCGCCACCCATTCACGCAACTCGTGTTCATTATATCGATATAAATAGCGAACGGCTCGCCAATTTTCCCCGCTCGTCGCTTTGTTCCAGCCGTATACGTTTCGACCGTGCAGCCGAATTAACGTTTTATCGCGATCGGTCGGACATAATACCGTCGGAATAGAGCCTTCGCCAGCTTGCGGCTCGTCACAAATCGTATGAATCCACCGTTCGTCGCGCATAAATTGCAACGTTTTTTCATAAAAAGGGGGCGAAAACCACGACCGGTGACGAAACTCAAGAGCAACCGGTACCTCTCCCATCCGCTCCCGACACCAGCGCAAATAAGCGACATGCTCCCTTCGACAGTCAAACCATGGCGGAAACTGAAAGAGCACCATGGCTAACTTTCCCGCTTCCATAAATGACGCAATCGACGTTAAAAACGCAGCAAACATATCCTCTTTGCTTTCGTATGGAATTGTCCCACGTTCATGTCCGGTCATCCCTTGGTATGCTTTTACGACAAAGCGAAACGACGCAGGCGTTTCCTTCACCCACTTTTCAACATTTTGCTTCGGTTGAATGGCATAAAAATACGAATCCACTTCCACCGTTGGAAAATGCGCCGCATAGTGTTGCAATTTTTCTTTCGCAGACAACCTTGACGGATAAAGGCTGTTATGATCCCCCCAGCCAGTAAGTCCGATATAAATCATCTTCATCACCTTATTTTCATCATACCATACTCTCAGTAAAAGATGTAAAAAACCGGTCATTCGCTTTCACGAATGACCGGATGTTTAAACAATTAACCGATAGATCCTTCCATTTCAAACTTGATTAAACGGTTCATTTCCACCGCGTATTCCATAGGAAGTTCTCTTGTAAATGGCTCAATGAAGCCCATGACGATCATTTCTGTTGCTTCTTGTTCAGAAATGCCGCGGCTCATGAGATAGAATAATTGCTCTTCCGACACTTTCGACACTTTCGCTTCATGTTCGAGCGAAATGTTGTCGTTTAAAATTTCGTTATATGGGATCGTATCTGATGTTGACTGGTTATCCATAATGAGCGTATCACACTCAATGTTTGAACGTGAGCCAGATGCTTTGCGCCCGAAATGAACGATGCCTCGATACGTCACTTTTCCACCTTGTTTAGAAATTGATTTGGAAACAATTGTTGAGGACGTGTTCGGTGCTAAATGAATCATTTTCGCTCCTGCGTCTTGATGCTGTCCTTTTCCAGCAATCGCAATCGACAGCGTCAATCCACGAGCGCCTTCGCCTTTTAAAATGACCGCTGGATATTTCATCGTCAATTTCGAACCGATGTTTCCGTCAATCCATTCCATCGTCGCATTTTCTTCGCAAACGGCCCGCTTCGTCACGAGGTTAAAGACGTTGTTCGCCCAGTTTTGAATCGTCGTATACCGGCAATACGCACCTTTTTTCACGATAATTTCAACAACCGCGCTATGGAGTGAGTTCGTTGTATACACTGGCGCCGTACAACCTTCAACATAATGGACATGCGCGCCTTCATCGACGATAATTAACGTCCGTTCAAACTGACCCATATTTTCCGAGTTAATGCGGAAATACGCTTGTAAAGGCGTATCGACTTTCACGCCTTTTGGCACATAAATAAACGAACCGCCCGACCAAACAGCAGAGTTAAGTGCCGCGAATTTATTATCTGTCGGAGGAACAACTTTCGCCCAATGTTCACGGAAAATATCTTCGTTCTCTTTTAGCGCCGAATCGGTATCTTTGAAAATGACCCCTAATTTTTCAAGGTCTTCTTTCATGTTATGATAAACAACTTCTGATTCGTATTGTGCCGATACCCCAGCTAAATATTTTTGCTCTGCTTCTGGAATCCCAAGTTTATCGAACGTCGCTTTAATTTCTTCCGGTACTTCATCCCAAGAACGTCCTGATTTTTCCGATGGTTTCACATAATACGTAATTTCATCAAAATTTAAACTCGACAAATCGCCGCCCCATTGCGGCATTGGCATGCTATAAAAAATATCTAACGCTTTTAAGCGAAATTCAAGCATCCATTGTGGCTCGTTTTTCATCCGCGAAATTTCTTCAACGATCTCTCGCGTCAATCCGCGTTCGGCACGGAAGACAGAAACGTCTTTATCCGCGAACCCATACTTGTATTCACCGATTTCCGGCATTTTTTTCGCCATTTCCTTCGCCTCCTTGAAGTCATTCACTGTTGTGAATGCAATCCTTTTTCCATCGCTTTCCATGCCAACGTCGCACATTTGATGCGCGCTGGAAATTTAGAAACACCTTGCAGCGCTTCAATGTCCCCTAAATCGACCGAATCGTCGTATTCTTTTCCTTGCATCATGTCTGAGAAAATTTGCGAAAGCATAAGCGCTTCTTCAATCGTTTTTCCTTTAATCGCTTGGGTCATCATCGACGCAGACGACATCGAAATGGAACAGCCTTCTCCTTCAAACTTTGCATCAACAATTTTTCCGTCTTCCACTTTCATCGTCAAATGAACGCGATCCCCACACGTTGGGTTGTTCATATTAATTTCCACATTTTCATCGTCAAGAACCCCACGGTTTCTTGGGTTTTTATAATGATCCATAATGACTTGCCGGTAAAGTGTGTCTAATGGATTATTAAAAGACATGGCTGAAATACTCCTTCGTTTTCTTTAATGCCACCACTAAACGGTCAATGTCTTCTTCTGTATTATAAAGATAAAAGCTGGCACGGGCCGTCGCCGTCACGTTCAGCCATTTCATGAGTGGCTGCGCACAGTGATGCCCTGCTCTTACTGCAATCCCTTCCGCATCTAACACGGTTGCAACATCGTGTGGATGGACATCGTTGATATTAAATGTCACTAATCCAGCCCGCTGTTTCGGACCGTAAATCGTTAATCCTTCAATCGCAGAAAGCTGTTCAATTGCATATTGTGCTAGCTTATGTTCATGGGCTGCAATATTGTCTAATCCGATTTCTTCTAAAAAGTCAATGGCTGCGCCTAACCCGATAGCTCCAGCGATAATTGGTGTTCCGCCTTCAAACTTCCACGGCAGTTCTTTCCACGTTGATTCGTACAAACCAACAAAATCAATCATTTCGCCGCCGAACTCTACCGGCTCCATTTGCTCAAGCAATGTCCGCTTTCCATATAATACGCCAATCCCGGTCGGTGCACACATTTTATGCCCAGAAAACGCGAGGAAATCGCAATCTAAGTTTTGCACGTCAAGTTTCATATGAGGGGCGCTTTGCGCGGCATCGACAACCATAACCGCCCCGTTTCGATGGGCAATTTCCGCCATTTGCTTAATCGGGTTAATCGCACCGAGCACATTCGACACTTGCATGACAGAAACAATTTTCGTATTCGGTGTCACCGTATTTTCCACGTCGTCCAAACTAATCGAGCCATCTGCCTGCAACGGAATATATTTTAATGTCGCACCTGTTTGTTTGGCGACTTGTTGCCATGGGATAATATTGCTATGGTGTTCCATATAGGTGATGACAATTTCATCGCCTTCACGCAAATTCGCGCGTCCGTAGCTTGCGGCAACCATATTCAGCGCTGTCGTCGTTCCGCGCGTAAATATAATTTCTTGCGTCGATTTGGCGTTAATAAATTTCCGCACCTTTTCGCGCGCCCCTTCATACGCATCGGTCGCTTTCGTTCCGAGCGTATGCACGCCGCGGTGCACGTTCGAGTTATATTCGCGATAATATTTCTCTAGCGCTTCAATGACAGGAAGAGGTTTCTGAGAAGTAGCTGCGCTATCTAGATAGACTAACGGCTTGCCATTCACTTCTTGCGCTAAAATCGGAAACAGCTGACGAACCTCTTTTTCATTCATCATTTAACTTTCCTTTCGATAATTTCAATTAATTGCTTTTTAACGCCTTCTAATGGAATTTCATTAACAACCGGTGCTAAGAAGCCGTGGATAATTAATCGTTCTGCTTCCTTCTTCGGAATTCCGCGGCTCATTAAATAATATAGCTGTGTCGGATCGACCCGCCCAACCGAAGCAGCGTGCCCTGCCGTCACATCGTCTTCATCAATTAAAAGAATCGGGTTCGCATCGCCACGCGCTTTTTCGCTTAACATTAAGACGCGCGATTCTTGCTCTGCGTTCGACTTCGATGCCCCGTGTTCAATTTTGCCGATGCCGTTGAAAATCGATGTCGCGCTATCTTTCACCACGCCATGTTTCAAAATATATCCTTCCGTATGCTTGCCGTAATGGACGACGCTCGTTGTAAAGTTTTGCGTTTGCTCCCCGCGACCGACAACGACCGTTTTCGTATCGCCATACGAACCGTCACCGATTAAACGAGTAATGTTTTCCGAAACTGTATCGCCATCGTTCATCGAGCCGAGCGCCCATTCAATGCGACTATGGCGTCCTGTGACACCGCGGCGGTTTACATAGACGGTCGTTCCTTTCGCCAAATGATCGACTGCCGCAAAAAAGACTTGGGCGTTGTCGTTAGCAAACACTTCCACGATAATATTAGCAACCGCATTCGCCTCACCATGGATAGAAAGATAATTTTCCACATAGGAAACTTTACTGTTTTCTTCTGCAACAACGATGACATGGTTGAATAAAACCGCTTCTTTGTTTTCTTGCATATACACAGCTTGAAGTGGGGTTTCTACTTCAACGTTCTTCGGTACATATACAAATACCCCACCGTTCATTAATGCAGCGTGGAGAGCAGTTAACCGATGTTCATCGATGCGAACACCATCTTTCATAAAATATTTTTCGACAAGCTCGCTATATTCACGAACAGCCGTAAAAATATCGGTAAAAATAACACCTTTTTCCTTTAAGTCTTCCGCTAAAGAAAGATATACTGGTGTATTGTCGCGTTGCACATATAAATTTTTTGCTTCGTCTTCTAAATTAATGAGCGCTTTCACCGCTTCTGGAAGTTCTTCTAATGAGGAAAGCGGAGCGCTTTGCACGACGTGATGAGGAAATGGAGTAAAATTCCATTTGTCAATTCTCGTTTTATCTGGCTTTGGCAACGGCAATTCTTCCGCTTTAGCAAGAGCTTGTAAGCGAAGATGTAACAACCAGCTCGGTTCGCCGTGCCCTTCGGAGAAGGTGCGCACATACTGTTGGTCGAATGGTAATTTTGTTTCAATCATCATAAGTCCTCCTAACGCTTACACTTCTTGCTCAACAGTTTCGTCTTCAATGCCAAGTTCTTTCTTAATCCAATCGTATCCTTCTGCTTCTAAACGGTGCGCTAACTCCGGTCCGCCGGATTTAACGATACGTCCTTGCATCATGACGTGCACGTAGTCTGGTGTAATGTAATTGAGCAAGCGTTGGTAGTGGGTAATGATCAAACAGCCGAAGTCGCTACTACGCATTTCGTTAACGCCTTTTGATACGATTTTTAGCGCGTCGATGTCAAGACCAGAGTCGATTTCATCCAAAATCGCAATTTTTGGCTCTAACATCATTAGCTGTAAAATTTCGTTCCGCTTTTTCTCCCCGCCGGAAAATCCTTCGTTTAAATAGCGGTGCGCCATGTCTGGATTCATTTCCAAAAATGTCATTTTTTCATCGAGTTTACGGATAAATTTCATGAGCGAAATTTCGTTTCCTTCGCCAAGTCGAGCATTTAACGCTGCACGTAAAAAGTCAGCATTCGTTACCCCGCTAATTTCGCTTGGATATTGCATCGCTAGGAAAAGTCCTGCACGAGCGCGCTCATCTACTTCCATTTCCAATACGTCTTGCCCGTCTAACGTGATGCTTCCTTTTGTCACTTCATATTTTGGATGGCCCATAATCGCCGATGATAACGTCGATTTGCCAGTTCCGTTTGGTCCCATAATGGCGTGAATTTCGCCACCTTTTACCTCTAAACTTACCCCTTTTAAAATTTCTTTTCCTTCCACAGATACGTGGAGATCTTGAATCGTCAACACTGCCATGAAAAATACCTCCAATTGTAAAAAGTTTGTGTATCTCATTGACTGATTTTACACACTTATTGTATTCTCATTTTATTCTCATTACAATCTTATAACAAATGAAAAGGCTAATCAACCATTTAACCTCATTACAATACTTTTTAAACAAAAAAGTTTCAAAAGTATGTAATGAAAGAACCTATCTTTTCCGATCATTCAAGAAAACATAGAAACCGCCCAATCCCTACGGTTACGAATTGTTTTTTCCTTATTATATTGGCGCAATGGAAGCGAAAAAGACTCCTTTCCGGAGTCTTCTAATGCTTTGTTGCTAGTTCACTCATACATTCTTGAACAAGTGTTACCGCTTGGCTCATGGCCGCGCCTCCAGCAAATGCTGCTGCAACACCGCATGTTTCTAAAATTTCCTGCTCTGTCGCCCCTTGATCCAGACACCCCTTTGTATGATAAATGGTACAATATTCATCTTGTGTTGCTAAACTAATGCCCAAAGCTATTAGCTGTTTTTCTTTTTTTGACAGCGCGCCTTCTTGAAAACAAACTTCCGTAAACGCTTGAAATTGCTTTGCAACCTCCGGAAGTTTATTCGTAAACGCTCCTAATCCTTCCTTGTAACGCCGTAAAGCCGCTTCCGTCGAGGAACGGTGCATTTGCTTATCCATCAATATAACCCCTTTCTAACATGAAGTTCGATGTTAGTATGGCTAAAAAATCGCTTTTCTATCAGGATTTCCCACTAAAAAAGAACAGAGGCAAAATCGCCTCTGTTCTAACCTCCTGCGCTTTTTTATTGTGCGGCTGGAATGACAGCACCTTTATATTTTTCTTTAATAAAGTCTTGAATTTCTTTTGATTGCAATACTTCTACTAATGTTTTAATTTCTTTACGATTTTCGTCGCCTTTGCGTACAGCAATGATGTTTACATATGGGTTATTTTTTGGCGATTCGACGGCAATTGGGTCTTTTGCTGGATTTAATCCTGCATCTAATGCATAGTTCGCGTTAATCACGACCGCATCGCCTTCGTTATTTTTATAAATTTGCGGTAAAAGACCTGCGTCTACATCTGTTTTAAATTTTAATTTTTTCGGATTTTCGACAATATCATTGACCGTTGCTTTCGTTTTGTCTACGCCGTCTTTTAATTTAATTAGTCCTTTCTCTTGTAACATCGATAAAATGCGGCCATGATCAGCGACGGAGTTACTCATAATAATCGTTGCGCCTTCTGGCAACTCGTCAAGGCTTTTATATTTTTTTGAATAAATGCCGATTGGTTCAATATGCACGCCACCCGCGTTAACGAAATCATAGCCATACTCTTTTTTCTGCGCTTCTAAATAAGGAATGTGTTGGAAATAGTTCGCATCAATTTCTTTATCCGCTAACGCTTTGTTTGGCAAAATGTAATCTTGGAATGTCACAATTTTTAAGTCAATACCTTTTTTCTTTAAAAGTGGTTTTGCTTTCTCTAAAATTTCCGCATGCGGTACATTAGAAGCACCGACGACTAATTTTCCTGTTTCTTTTTCTCCGCTAGCATTGTTGCTACCGCAAGCGGCAAGCGCCAATACGAGTACCGCGACGAATAAAACCATCCATTTTTTCATGCTGTTTTTCCTCCTATTTTTTATCTTTTATCTATTTTAGAAGTGACAAAGTCACCAATAAACTGGATGATAAACACAATAACTAAAATGAGCACAGTCGCAACAAATGTTACGTCGTTATGGTTGCGCTGAAAGCCTTCCAAATATGCTAAGTTTCCAAGACCGCCTGCTCCGACAACCCCCGCCATCGCCGTATACCCGACAAGGGCAATCGCGGTTACCGTAATACCAGAAATCAGCGCTGGCAGTGATTCTGGGATAAGCACTTTCCAAATAATTTGCGCTGTCGTCGCTCCCATCGCTTTCGCCGCTTCAATGACGCCTTTGTCAATTTCACGAAGGGCAATTTCGACCATCCGCGCATAAAATGGTGCTGCCCCGATGATGAGAGCCGGCAATGCTGCATTCGCCCCGAGAATTGTGCCGACTACTACTTTCGTAAACGGAATAAGCAAAATAATTAAAATGATAAACGGAATGGAGCGAAAAATGTTAACGACGGAAGAAATGATGGTATTCGCTAGTTTATTTTCCCAAATGTTCCCTTTCGATGTTAAAAACAATAACAATCCGAGAATAATCCCTAATATAAACGTAGCAACGACCGCCATTCCCGTCATATAAAGCGTTTCCGATGTCGCCGCCCAAATCGTTTCCCACTGAATGTTCGGAAACAAGTTATTCATTCGTCATCACCTCCACTTCGACTTGTTGCTGGCGAATGAAAGCGAGCGCTCTCTCAATGTCTTCGTCTGCCCCATCCATATGGATAAACAACACACCATATGAACCGTGATGCGTTTGCGAAATTTTTCCTTGCAAAATGTTGACGGTTAAATCGAATTGGCGAATGAGCTGGGTAATGAGCGGTTGCTCGGTAGAGTCGCCAACAAACGTAAGCTGCACTAATTTTCCGTTCGGGTATTGGTCGAGTAATTGTACCATCGCTTCTTTCGTTTCTTCTGGTTCCGTCACTTGCTTCACAAACCGCTTCGTAATCGGCTGCTCTGGTTTACGGAATACTTGCAACACTTCGCCCATTTCGACGATTTTTCCATTTTCCATCACTGCCACACGATCACAAATTTTGCGAATGACGTGCATTTCGTGTGTAATGAGCACAATCGTCAGCCCGAGCCGCTGGTTAATATCGACAAGCAAATCTAAAATCGAATCGGTCGTCTGCGGGTCGAGCGCTGATGTCGCTTCATCGCACAATAATACTTTCGGACGATTGGCTAACGCGCGAGCGATGCCGACACGCTGCTTTTGTCCACCGCTCAATTGGGAAGGATAAGCATCCTCTCGTCCTTCTAGCCCAACGAGCTGAATCAGTTCATCAACCCGCTTTTGTCGCTCTTCTTTCGGAACGCCGGCAATTTCGAGTGGAAAGGCAATGTTTTCCCTCACCGTGCGTGACCAAAGCAAATTAAAATGTTGAAAAATCATGCCGATTTGCTGGCGTGCTTGCCGCAACTCACTGCCGCTAATTTTCCCCATATTTTTTCCATCCACAATCACTTCACCGCTCGTCGGCTTTTCTAGCCCATTCAACAAGCGAAGGAGCGAACTTTTTCCTGCGCCGCTATAGCCGATAATGCCGAAAATTTCCCCTTCTGCCACGTGCAAGTTGACGTGATCAACCGCCGTTACATCACCGCTTGCAGCTTGATATATTTTCGTGACATTCGATAATGTAATCATACTTTCCACCTTCCTCCCATGAAAAAAGCCTTTCTGCTCAAGAGAACAGAAAGGCGTCATCATCCATTCTGTCTCTTATCTCTCAAAGCAAACGCTTTGTGTGAATTGGCACCATTTCAGCAGCGCTGACGGTTGCCGGGTTTCATCGGGCACATCCCTCCACCTCTCTTGATAAGAGCGCATTTCACCGCTTTATTCAGTTAACGTTTTAACACATTTAAGAGTTTTTTTAACTACGAATGTGATTGTATCACCGACAAAAAGAAAGTGTCAATAAAAAAATTTTTAAAATGTTTTTCCACGAATGTTGATTATCGATTCATCACCATAACGTGTACTTGACAAGTGAGGCTTTTTCTCGTGTCACCCTGTATGAAAACCTTTGATTTACTGATTTTTCCTTACAGAAGGAAAGATCACATGTTTTGAAACAGTCAAGTACAACTTTTGGTGAAGATCCCAAAGTTTATTTAATGAAGTAAAATTTAGTGAAAAATAGTAGAGGGGAAATGGTATGGTTATTCGTACATTGCTTGTTGATTCTGATCCTATTTATTTGCTTGGTTTGAAAAAATTGTTAGAAAATGAAAGTAGCCTAACGGTTATCGGTTCTGTTTCTTGTCTTGATTCACTAGACACTCTTGTACATATACATGTACCAGACGTCATTGTGATAAATATGCGCATAATCAAATGAGAGGTGCTAGTCGAAAAGTCTAACTAGCACCTCTCATACCTACACTCGCGAATACATCGACCGCACACCTGTCGCCGCTTCGATCGCTTGTTCTAAGTCTTCGATTAAATCGTCCACGTTTTCGATTCCGACTGATAAACGAATCATATCTTCTGTCACGCCGGATGCTTTTAAGTCTTCTGCGCTTAGTTGTTGATGCGTTGTGCTTGCTGGGTGAATAATTAAACTTTTCGCGTCGCCAACGTTCGCCACATGCGACCAAAGTTTCACGTTGTTAATAAGCGCAACCCCTGCTTCTCGCCCGCCTTTAATGCCAAAGACAACCACTGCCCCAGCTCCTTTTGGCATATATTTTTTCGCTAATTCGTTTGCCGGATGCCGTTCATGTTCCGGATAAAGCACCCATTCTACCGCTGGATGTTGATCTAAATACTCAACAAGTTTTCTCGTATTGGCAATATGTTCTTTCATGCGTACGTGCAACGTTTCTAACCCTAGATTAAATTGAAACGCGTTAAACGGGCTAATCGCTGGTCCTAAATCGCGCAACAATTGAACGCGCGCTTTCACAATATAGGCAGCCGCGCCTAAATCGGCATACACAAGCCCGTGGTAACTTTCGTCAGGTGTCGTAAACCCTGGGAATTTTGGTGAGTTCCAGTGAAATTTCCCGCCATCGACAATAATGCCGCCGAGCGTCGTTCCATTCCCAAGCAACCATTTCGTCGCTGAATGAACGACGATGTCTGCCCCATGCTCAATTGGCCGGCAAAGGTACGGCGTCGCAAACGTGTTGTCAATAATCAACGGGATACCTGCTTCGTGCGCAATTTCCGCCACCGCTTCAATGTCTAGCACGTGCAAGCTCGGATTGCCGATCGTTTCCGCAAAAATTGCCTTCGTTTTTGGCGTAATTGCCGCCCGGAAATTTTCTGGATCAGACGGATCGACAAAATGGGTCGTAATGCCGTATTTCGGCAACGTATTCGCCAACAAATTGTACGTGCCGCCGTACAAGGTGGAAGCAGAAACGATGTCATCCCCTGCATGAGCGATATTTAAAATCGCTAACGTAATAGCTGCCATTCCGCTCGCAACGGCAAGGCTGCCAATTCCACCTTCTAGCTGCGCCACTCGGTCTTCAAACACTGTGGCTGTCGGATTATGAATGCGCGTATAAATGTAACCCGCTTCTTTCAAGGCAAAAAGATTAGCGGCATGTTCCGTATTCGCAAACTGATACGCATTCGACTGATAAATCGGCACAGCACGTGCCCCTGTTACCGGATCTGGCTGCAATCCCCCATGAACCGCAATTGTTTCTAACCGATATGATGATTCACTCACGCTAATCCTCTCCCCCGCCCCTCTCTTAAAGCGTATGCCGAAAATACTGCCACGAGAGGGATATTTTCAAATCGTTTAACTTTTCTGAATAATAATACTATCATTCTTGTTCTATGAATTCAAGAGGCATGTCGATACGGTTTTGCTAAATGAAATAACGATTCTAGCAATAAAATGTGACGAAAACTTCCGAAAACCGCTATTTCTTTTAGACGGAGCTGTTGTTGCAGTTTGAGTTCTCCATAGAATAGACTTTTTAACGCTTCTTTTGTGCCGCAAACAGTTACCGCTTTTTGCTCATCCACTTCTGATGTTCGATACATTCCTTGTTTGGAGAGGCAAAAAATCATCTCCTCCTCTTCACATTGAAAACAAACATATAATGCTTCTTCCGGCAAGATCGGCAACAAATGTTTCAACGCGTTTACCCGTTCCACAAACTGCTTGACTAATTCGTCCATACTCAGTTCCCGCCTCTCTATTTTCCTTCTCCCTTTACTCATTCCATTTGGCGTGCGGGAACTCCTTTTACAACTTCTCGACAAATCCCCACGAAAACATACAAAATGTTGCGCATTTCCCGAGAAATATGTCAAAAAACGTCTGTTTATGCGAAAAAACACCGCTTCTTTAGCGGTGTTTTTCGACTGTTTGGATCGTTTCGTACAGATGGAGAACCGAATGAAACGCATATAGTTTTTGCCGTATCGTTCCATCGTGAAATAAAAGCAAACATGGAACGCTTTCGATTTTCCACTCGATCGCACGTTCCGGCATATAATTGATATCCGCTTGGTAAAAAGGGATGTGAGGGAATAGTTGTTCCACCACCTCTAGCATCCGCTTCGCCAGCTGGCACGTCCCGCACATCGGGGTATATAAATACAAACAGGCAATCGTTTGCGTCTGCAGTTGCTCATCCAATTGTTTCATCCCTACTTCTTGCATTTTTGCCCCGTCCTTTATAAATCATCGACATGCACATCAATATTGGCACCTAATAACACCATAGCAATATGTTGTTTCGGTGCAGCAGCAACTTCTCGATACGTTCGGTCAATATATAAATGCTCCGCTTCCGGAAACTCGCGGCGCAATTGTTTCCTTAGTCGCTCTCCCGCTTCGTCCGCATCAACTAAAATGAACACTTCTTTATTATACAGTGCTTCACTCCACTCGTCTAATTTGGAACGACTAATCGTTCCATTCGTGCAAATAATTTCGATCGGTTCTTTTACTAAATTTTCTATTTTTTTCTTGTCTGAGCGTCCTTCGACAATAATCACTTTTCCACTATCCGTCATAAACATCCTCACCTAAGTTAAAATGACTTATTGTATTATTCTATGCATTTTCTTGCATTTCCTCTATAACAAACAAAGCAATGACACTAATGGCCATTGCTTTGTACAGGTTTATGCTTCGTTAATCATTGCTTCATATTGTTCCGCCGTCAACAAGTTGTCCACTTCGCTTATATCGGACGGCTCAATCACAATCATCCACGCTTTTTCATACGGAGATTCGTTGACAAACTCAGGGCTATCGTTTAACGCTTCGTTCACTTCCACCACTTTTCCACTAATTGGTGCATACAGTTCCGAAACCGTTTTCACCGATTCAACGCTACCAAATGGCTCGTTTGCTGTTACTTCTGTTCCAACTTCCGGGAGCTCTACGAAAACGATATCTCCTAATTCTGCTTGGGCAAAATCCGTAATGCCGACGCGCACTTTGTCGCCTTCGACGCGCACCCATTCATGTTCTTCCGAATAACGCAATTCTTTTGGTGTGTTCATGTCAAGTCCCTCCAACTGCAAATGTATTCTTTTTAATAATAACTGATTTTTTTGAAAAACTCGACTACCTTCCGTTTGCTTGTCCAAAAAATTTTTCGTATTGCTGTTCATCAAAACCGACAACAACGTTCGTTCCGTCTGTTAGAAGTGGCCGTTTCACTAACATGCCGTCGGATGCTAAAAGATCAAGCAATTCGTCATCGGAAGAGGCAGGGATTCGATCTTTCAACCCGATCACACGATATTTTTGTCCGCTTGTATTGAAAAATTTTTTGAGCGGCAACCCGCTTTTTTCATAAAGCTCTTTTAACACTTCTTTCGACGGTGGCTGTTCGACAATATGTACAGTGTTTACTTCTATGCCGCGCTCATCCAGCCATTTTTTCGCTTTCCGGCACGTGCCGCATTTTGGGTACCAATAAAACGTTACCATTCAATCACCTCAACAACAAAAGTACCAGACCGCAGCCTGGTACTTCCATTATTACACAATATAGCGCTCTGCTTCAATTAACGCCGCCGCTGCTTCGCGTTTTTTCGCAATGACGTTAATTGGCGTATGACGGGTGAGTTTGCGCAATGCCGACAACATCATGCGCAACATATCGCCTTGTTCGACCGCAATAATCGTTTCTTTGGCGTGTGCTTCAATTTCGTTAAATGCCTCTTGGCAGAAAATTTCTGTGTAAAGAATTTTTTGTTTGTTTTTCTCTACACCGGATGTTTGGATCGCTTTTTCGGTGCGAAGAAGCGCAGATTCCATTGCATAAATGTTGCTGACGATGTCGGCGATATTGACTAAAATCTCTTGCTCTTTTTCTAGTTTTGGGCCGAATTTTTGTGCCGCTAGCCCTGCTGTTAACAACGCAATTTTTTTCGCGTTGCGTACCAAATATTTCTCTTGCTCAAGCACACCGTCGCCCACTTCTTCCGGCATTACCATCATCAACTCTTCTTGTAATTGCTGCGCTTTTTGTAAAAGCGGAAGTTCCCCTTTCATCGCCTTGCGCAAATACGTGCCTGGCACAAGAAGGCGGTTAATTTCGTTCGTTCCTTCAAAAATGCGGTTAATGCGCGAATCGCGGTACGCGCGCTCAATCTCGTACTCTTGCATAAAGCCGTAACCGCCATGAATTTGTACGCCTTCATCGACGATGTAGTCCAATACTTCCGTCGAGAAAAACTTGTTGAGCGAACATTCAATCGCATACTCGGCAATCGATTTGGCAATTTCTTTGCCGTCTTTCGCTTGTTCTGCATCTAATTGGCTCATCCGCTCTTCAAATAAGCCAACCGTACGGTAGACGGAGCTTTCTGCTGCATATAATTTCGATGCCATGGTCGCAAATTTTTCTTGCGTTAATGTAAATTTGGAGATCGGCGTTTTAAATTGTTGACGTTGGTTCGCGTATTGAATTGTAATTTCTAGCGCGCGTTTCGCACCGCCGACCGCGCCGACCCCTAATTTATAGCGACCGATGTTTAAAATATTGAAGGCGATGACATGGCCCTTGCCAATTTCGCCAAGCAAGTTTTCTTTCGGAACGAGCGCATCTTGTAAAATTAATGTGCGCGTCGAAGAGCTTTTAATCCCCATTTTCTTTTCTTCTGCGCCTGTTGATACACCAGGGAAGTCACGTTCGACGATAAACGCGGAGAAATGTTCGCCGTCCACTTTTGCATACACGACAAATACATCTGCAAATCCAGCGTTGGTGATCCATTGTTTTTCGCCGTTTAAAATGTAGTGCGTCCCTTCTGCGTTCAGTTTTGCCGTCGTTTTTGCCCCTAACGCGTCAGAACCAGAACCAGGCTCAGTTAACGCATACGCCGCAATTTTTTCACCTGTTGCCAACGCTGGCAAATATTTTTGCTTTTGTTCTTCTGTACCGAATAAAACGATTGGAAGCGAACCAATGCCGACGTGTGCGCCGTGGGAAATCGAGAATCCGCCTGCCCGTGACATTTTTTCGGCAATCAAGGCAGAACTGATTTTATCCAGCCCTAATCCACCGTACTCTTCTGGAACGTCCGCCCCTAACAATCCAAGCTCGCCCGCTTGTTTTAATAGTTTCACTGACCGGTCAAATTCGTGGTTTTCTAAATGCTCCAATTGTGGAAGTACTTCGTTCACAACGAACTCTTCTGTCGTTTTCGCAATCATTTTTTGTTCATCGGTAAAATCTTCCGGTGTAAATACACGCTCACAAGAAACATCTTCAACTAAAAAGCTGCCGCCTTTTACTACTTGCTCTGTTGCTTTTGTCATTGTTATTCCTCCCCCTTATTTGTCCGGTGAGGCGGATTTACCGCCCGCACCGCTTTTTAATTAATTAATTCAAACACACCTGCCGCACCCATGCCGCCGCCGATGCACATCGTGACAATGCCAAATTGCTCGTTGCGGCGGCGCATTTCATGAAGAAGCGACAATGTTAATTTCGCTCCTGTGCATCCGAGCGGATGACCGAGCGCAATTGCTCCGCCGTTAACATTCACTTTGTCTTCATCTAAACCAAGTTCGCGAATGACCTGAATCGATTGGGAAGCGAACGCTTCGTTCAGTTCAAATAACCCGATATCAGAAAGTTCAAGCCCCGCCAATTTCAACGCTTTCGGAATCGCCGCTACTGGGCCGATGCCCATCACTTCCGGCGGTACCCCAGCGACCGCGAACGAACGAAACTTGCCAAGCGGTTTTAGCCCCAATGCTTCTGCTTTTTCGCGCTCCATGACCATGACCGCTGCGGCGCCATCGCTCGTTTGCGAAGCGTTTCCAGCCGTGACCGTTCCATTCACAGCAAATGCTGGACGAAGCTTTGCCAATGTTTCCATATTTGTATCTGGGCGCACCCCTTCATCTTCTGAAAAGAGCACCGTTTTTTCTACTAGTTTATTGTTTTCGAGCTTGCGAATAGTTACTTCGACGGGAACAATTTCATCGACAAATTTCCCTTCTTGAATCGCTTTCGCTGCCCGTTGATGGCTGCGCACCGCAAATGCGTCTTGGTCTTCGCGCGTCACGCCGTATTTCATCGCTACTTGCTCTGCCGTATGCCCCATCGACATATAATATTCTGGCGCGCTTTCTGCCAACTTCACATTCGGACGTACAACGTGCCCCATCATCGGCACAAGGCTCATCGACTCAACCCCACCAGCGATGATCGTGTCTGAATGCCCGAGCATAATTCGCTCTGCTGCGTAAGCAATCGCTTGTAACCCAGATGAGCAATAGCGATTGATCGTAATTGCCGGAACCGTATACGGAAGCCCTGCTAGCGCTCCGATGTTGCGGGCGATGTTTAATCCTTGTTCCGCTTCCGGCATCGCACAGCCGATAATTAAATCGTCAATATTCCCTTCATAATTTCCTGCCCGTTTTAACGTTTCTTTCACGACAAGCGCCCCTAAATCATCCGGACGCACATGGGCAAGCGTTCCTTTCTTTGCTTTTCCGACAGGTGTACGCGCCCCCGCTACAATGACCGCTTCTCTCACAAGATCCCCCCCTTTTTAGTTACGCAACGGCTTCCCTTTCACAAGCATATGCTGCATTCTTGCTTGTGATTTCGGTTCGCCTACTAAACTTAAAAATGCTTCCCGCTCTAAATCTAATAAATATTGTTCATCGACTTCCGTTCCGTACGGCACTTTGCCACCGGCAATAACGTATGCGAGCTTTTTCGCAATCGTTAAGTCGTGGTCGGTAATATAGCCAGAAAGATGCATCGATTGCGCCGCCAATAATAGCGTCGCATACCCCGTTTCGCCGACTACCGGTACTTTTTTACGTACTGGCGGCTGGTAGCCGTTGTCATAGAGCGAAATGACTGCCTGTTTTGCATCGTAAAGCAAATGATCGCCGTTCATCGAAATGCCGTCTGTATTATTTAAAAAGTTTAGTTCACGTGCTTCCACGGCTGATGTCGATACTTTCGCCATCGCAATCGTTTCGAATACTTTGTTCGCCACTTTTTGTAGATCAAATTCTACGCCGTTTGGCATGCTGTTTAAATGTTTAATATACAATTCTTTGTTTCCGCCGCCACCCGGAATTAAGCCGACGCCCACTTCAACAAGTCCCATATACGTTTCCGCAGCTGCTTGAATGCGGGCAGACGGCAAGCAAATTTCCGTTCCACCACCGAGCGTCATCGCAAACGGTGCGACAACGACCGGTTTCGGGCTGTATTTAATATTCATCATCGCTTGCTGGAACTGCCGAACAACAAATTCAATTTCCAAATAGTTATCGTCTTGTGCTTCCATTAAAATCATCGCTAAGTTCGCACCGACGCAGAAGTTTTTACCTTGGTTGCCAATGACAAGTCCTTTGTAGTTGCGATCGACTTCTTCGAGCGCATAGTTGATCATTTGTACAATATCTAAACCGATCGCGTTGTTTGGCGAATGAAATTCTAATAGCGCGACATCATCGCCGAGGTCAATGAGACTTGCACCGCTATTTTTCTTAATAACGCCTTTTTCTTCTTTCAGCCGTTGAATATGAATGACTTTGGCGTTTTCCTCTACCGCTTTGTATTCGCCACGATCGTAAAAGAGTACGTTGCCGTTTTCTGTTTTGTAGAACGATGTGTGTCCGTTTGCCAGCATTTCAGTAATCGAATCCGGGATATTCCGTCCTTCCGCCTGCATTTTGCGAACGGATTGCTCCAGACCGATCGCATCCCACGTTTCAAACGGGCCTAGTTCCCAGCCGAATCCCCATTTCATTGCGCGGTCGATCGCAACAATGTCATCCGCAATTTCACCGAGCAATTTCGCTGAGTAAAGCAATACAGAACTTAAAATATTCCAAAGCAACGTGCCAGCGCGGTCGTCCGCATATACAAGCGCTTTCAGTTTGTTCGCTAATCCTTTCGCCTGTTTGCTCGCCTCCGTTGCCGGCGTTTTTAATTTCTTGCTTGGCTCGTATTCCAGTGTTTCGTAATTCAGCTCCAAGATTTCTTTTCCTTTTTTCAAGAAAAAGCCTTGGCCAGATTTGCTTCCGAGCCATCCTTTTTCTAACATTGCTTTCATAAAATCTGGAACACGGAACGCTTCTTTTTCTTCTCCTTCTACTTTTTCAAATACGTTATTGGCGACATGCACGAACGTGTCCAATCCGACGACATCAAGCGTGCGGAATGTCGCACTTTTCGGCCGTCCGATGAGCGGGCCGGTGACCGAATCGACTTCGCCGACGCTGTAGCCGCCTTTCATCATCTCTCTTACCGTCACTAACAATCCGTACGTACCGATGCGGTTGGCGATAAAGTTCGGCGTATCTTTCGCCATGACGACGCCTTTACCAAGCACATCTTCACCAAACGTTTTCATAAACGAAACGACGTTCGGATCCGTATGTTTCGTTGGAATGACTTCGAGCAATTTCAAATACCGCGGTGGGTTGAAAAAGTGCGTGCCTAAAAAATGCTTTTTAAAATCTTCCGAACGCCCTTCTGCCATCGCTTCAATCGAAATCCCTGACGTATTGGAACTGACGATGCTGCCCGGTTTTCTCACTTCATCAACTTTAGCAAAGACGCTCTGTTTGACATCGAGCCGTTCAACAACGACTTCGATGATCCAATCCGCTTCTTTCAACCGATGGAAATCGTCTTCAAAGTTCCCAACTTCAATAAGGGCAATCTTCTCCTTTGACATAAGCGGAGCTGGTTTTTGTTTTAATAATTTTTGCAATGCTTGATTGACGAAACGATTGCGCACTTCTTTATGTTCGAGTGTAAGTCCTTTTGCTTCTTCTTCTTTTGTCAGTTCGCGAGGCACAATGTCTAATAGCAATGTCGGAATGCCAACGTTCGCTAAATGCGCGGCAATTCCGGAGCCCATCACTCCAGACCCGAGAACCGCTGCCCGTTTAATTCGTTTGACCATAGTCCTTCCCCCTCACCTCTATTGAATGAACAGTCATTCATTTTTTGTCGAAAAAAATTTTCGCAACAACTTCTCTTATATTAAATATAAAGTATGTTGCAAATTTTCGCAATATATAAGCTTAACATTTTTTTACTCGCATATCCCCATTTTTTTGGAGATGCTAATAATGGAGGTGACAAACATGGCAAAAATGAAAAAAAACCCTTCCAAAAACGGCGTAAGTGCCACTAGCGTCAAAGGGAACGCCGGACCGACAGTGGAAATGGACGGCGGCGGGAAAAAAACGAGCCAAAACCAGCAATATAAAAAGCAAAATATGCAAGCAGACTAAAAGGGCGCTCGTTTTTTCGAGCACCCTTTTTATTTTCGGAACATCCCTTTAAGCACAAATGCAACATTCGCTGGACGCTCAGCAAGACGGCGCATAAAGTAGCCGTACCAGTCCGTTCCGTACGGGACGTAGACGCGCATTGTATAGCCTTCGCGCGCCAATTGTTCTTGCCGCTCTGGGCGGATGCCGTACAGCATTTGAAATTCAAATTGGGTGTTTGGAATGTTATATTCTTTTACGAGTTGTTTCGTATATTCAATGATGGCGTCATCATGCGTCGCAACAGCAGTATAGTTTCCGTTTAACAAATGCATTTTAATGATTTTTTTAAAGTTTTCATCGACGTCTTTTTTCTCTGGAAACGCCACTTCCTCGGATTCTTTATACGCTCCTTTTACTAATCGCAAGTTCGGATGGTATTCTTTTAAGTCTTCGATGTCCGATTCCGTTCGGTATAAATACGCTTGCAACACCGTACCGACGTTATCGTATTCGGTTTTTAACTGCTTAAAAATATCGATTGTTTTTTGGCAGCGCGAATAGTCCTCCATATCAATCGTCACAAATACATCGTTAGCCTTTGCTGTGTCTAAAATGCGGCGCATATTCCGCATCACAAGTTCATTCGAAATATCCAGCCCCATCGACGTCATTTTTAACGATAGTTGCGAGTTTAACTGTTCGCGACCAATTGTTTCAATTGCTTCGATGCAATGGTTCGCCATTTCATTTGCTTCTTTTTCGTTATCGACAAATTCACCTAAATAGTCGACCGTGACGACAAGCCCTTTTTGATTTAATGAGCGAATCACTTCTACCGCCTGTCCGATCGTTTCCCCTGCGACAAAGCGGGAAGCGCCAAACCGCAAACCGTATTGTTTTGCCAATTTTGTTAACGTTTTATTTTTCGATAAAAACAAAAAAAAGTCGCGCATTACTTGTTCCATCGTATGCTACTCCTTTCCTTTTGCAAGCGCATTCAAAATAGCCCTATCATGATTGTACCACGTTTTCCTATCGCTGAATACGTTTTTCGACAAAATTCGGCATATGTATATTTTCTCCTAAAACGGATAATCTACAACCGAATCATGAACCTAGAAAGGAGTGGGACGTATGCAAATGCAACCACAAACAATGGCACAACAGGCAGTTATGCCACAGCCGCCACAAATCATTTCGACCAAAGATGCTCTTTATTTAACAGACATGATGTCATGGAACTTGTTAGCGATGAAAAAAGCGCACTTTTTTGCGTCGCAATGCCAAGACCAAGAAATCATTTCTGCGATGGAGCGAGCGGGGCAAATGCACCAGCGCCATTATGAGCGCATTTTACAACATTTACAGCAAAATCAACCAACTATACCTCTACAATAAGGAAGGGAAAAAAATGGCGATTCAAAATCAAGAAAAGCAAGTACCGAAAACACCGCAAATGAACGAACGCGATTTTTTGAACGATATGTTGACGACAGAAAAATATATGACCTCTTCGTATAGCACGTTTTTGCATGAAGCAAGCCATCAACAACTATATCAAGATGCACTGCAAATTTTTACAGAAACACAAAACTGTCAGCGAGAACTGTACAATCTTATGTTCCGCAAAGGTTGGTATAAGCTTGAGCCAGCCAATGAACAACAGTTGCAACAAACATACGAACAATTTCAAGGGTACGCGAATCAATTTCCGTATCAACATAACTTGCAATAGACATCTTTCCCCGTACAAATCGTACGGGGAAGCTTGTTAATACCCGTATCCTCCATACGGATAATACGGAGGGTACACAGGATATGGCGGATATGGAGGGTATGGCCTTGGAACACCGTAAAAGAGCGGAGGGATTAACGCACTGCCGAGCAACCCGCCTAATAATCCACCGACAAATGGACCGCCAAAAAACCAGCGTGTTTCATATGGGTGCTGCCGGATCATAAACATTCTCCTTTCATGGATGTCACTTTTTATTCGTTACCAAATCGGATAGTATGGGTACGGATAGCCATAATACGGATAACCGTAAAACGGTGGAATTAACGCACTACCAAGCAATCCCCCTAAAAAACCACCGAAAAATGGACCGCCAAAAAATGGGCGTGGACGCCAAAAGCCGAACCCCCATGGACGCCAAATTCGCGCCTCTCGAAGTAAATGATCATTCATTAGTACATGCCTCCTCGTGTTGTAATGGTTACACTTTATACATATGTAGGACAAACGCGGAGGGCGTGGGCGAATGTCCAATAGAGAAAGAAAAACCGCTACCAAAATAGGCAGCGATTATTAGGAGATCATATGGGCAATTGAGTCAAACAAAATATCGATAGCTGTTTCTAACTGTTCGTCCGTCATCGCCAAGACCGGAATAAACGTTAGCACCGGACCGAGGGGGCGAATGACGAGTCCGCGTTTCCGCGCTTCTAAAATGGTTCGATGCTCAAACTGCTCCGCACGGGCAAACGTTTCTTTTGTTTGGCGGTCTTTGACGATTTCAATGCCGATCATCAATCCTTTTTGGCGAATATCTCCAACGACCGGTAGTTCATACAGCTTTTGTAACTTTGTAGCTAACCATTGCGCTTTTCGCTCGACATCAGCGACGAGCTTTCGTTTTTCCATTAACTCAATGTTTTTGAGCGCGACCGAACAGGAAAGCTGGTTCCCTGTATATGTATGGCCGTGGTAAAATGTTTTGTTTTCGGTAATATCGCCTAAAAACGCTTCATAAATTGCTTCCGTTGTCAGCGTCGCGGCGAGCGGCATATATCCGCCGGTAATCCCTTTGCCAAGGCAAACGATGTCAGGAAGCACATTTTCTTGCTCGCATGCAAACATCGTCCCCGTCCGACCAAATCCGACGGCGACTTCATCGCAAATAAGCAATACCCCGTATTTCCGGCAAAGCATTTCGATGCCTTTTAAAAAGCCTGTCGGATGGGTAATAATGCCTGCTGCCCCTTGCACGAGCGGTTCAACAATCATCGCTGCGATCGATGGATGTTGCTCGGCAAGCACGTTTTCTAGCTGTTGTAAACAGTAACGAACGATTTCTTCTTCATCTCCATATTCGTCCATTCGATAGACGTACGGCGACGGTACTTCGATTCGTTCAAATAAGAGCGGTTGAAAAATGCGGTGGAATAATTCCATGCCGCCAACGCTGACCGCACCGACCGTATCCCCGTGGTACGCTTCTTTTAGCGACACAAATTTCGTTTTCTTTGCGTATCGAACCGGATCAATGTTTTGCCAATATTGATATGCCATTTTTAAGGCGATTTCGACAGCAGCTGCCCCTGTGTCTGAATAAAATACTTTTGCCATCCCCGGCCATAATTCTACTAACTTTTTTGCCAATAAAATGGACGGCACATTCGCTGAGCCGAGCAACGTCGAGTGGGCAATCGTTTCGACTTGTTCATGCAAGGCTTCGTTCAACTCATCGTCGTTATGGCCATGAACGTTTACCCAGAGGGAGGCATAGCCATCTAAATAGCGATTGCCTTCCACATCGAACAAATAGCTACCTTCGCCGCGTTCGATAATCAATGGTTTTTCTTCGATATACGTTTTCATTTGCGTAAACGGATGCCATACGTACTGCTTATCCCATTGTTCTAATTGTTCGTAGCGATACTTCACTCAACTAACCCCCTTAACCATTCGGTTTGTTCTCCTTCTTCTAGCCACGCTTTCGCAAGTGCTTGCAGCGATTGGCGCGAAAGGTCGACGACAGGGAGCGTTGTAAGCAGCGGTACATCCAATAGCCGTTGAAGCGTTCGGACGTTATCGACATGAATGTCGTTTTGGCTGTCCAATTGATTAACGAAAAGCCCGATGATCGGCAATGCGTGGTGCTTTGCATACAAAACAGTAGTAATCGCATGATGAATCGCTCCTAGCCCAGCTAACGACACAATCACAATCGGAAGCCCACAGTCGTGAATCAAATCTTTTGTCATATAAAAACCGTCTTCTGTTTCGATTAGCGGCACGGCAAGCCCGCCCGCTCCTTCGACAAACACGACGTCATATTGCGCAGTTAACTTAGCTAATTCCGCTTGAATCGTTTCCGGGTCAATCGACGTATTCGTTAAACGAGCAGCAAAATGCGGCGACACAGCCGGCTCCATACAATATAAGCTTGCTGCTTTCTGTCCCATTTTCGTTTCGTACCAGTAACGCTCCGCAAAAGAGCAACCATCTTCAGCCAAACCAGTTTGAATTGGTTTATAAATGATTGCTTTCTTTTCCATTTGTTCGACCGCAAACGTTAAAAACGACGTGACGACCGTTTTACCGATGTCCGTCCCCGTTCCAGTGATAAATACCGCTCTCCCCACAATACATCCCCCCTTTGTATTTGTTTTCTATTTTGCCGGAAGGGAGTATCATTGTCAACTGTTTTTGTTATTAGGTTAACATTATAATAAACGCCTCGCGGGGCGCTTTTTATAGTCGGGCCGATAAGTCATAAATGTCGCCATTGCGCTTTTTGACAATTGGATGGAGTGGAAAATGCACGTAATCTTTAAAACCGATGACTTCCCCTAGTTCATGGGTTGGCAGCTGAATCCATTCGCCGACTTTATAGACCCTCGATTTGTCGATAAAAATGCGTAAAATGTTCGGATCAATTTTTTTGCCGCTTTGCTTCCATACTTCTTCGATCGCTTCAAACGACAAGCGGCTTTCCTCTTTGATATAGCCCCCGACTAATTCGTCATATAGTTGGGCAAGCGCAATAATGCGTCCAAATAAGTGAATTTGTTCTTTTTGTTTTTGGCTTGGAAGTCCTGTGCCTGCGTATTCTTCATGGTGGTCGAGAATGCCAAGAATAATGCTTTTTCTTCGGCAGTGCGGCGATGTGGATATAATTTCCACAGATAACCGTAAATGCTCTTTCATCAATTCTCCATTCTGTTTGCCACTATTTAAATAATGAATAAACCGTTCTTTCGACACTGCCGTAAACCCAATATCCGCAAACAACGTCGCCAATGCTAAATCAAGCAGCTCATCATCTCTTAATTCAAGCGCCGTGCCAATCATAATTGAAAGGCACATCGTATTGACACTATGAACCGCAAGCACATCATGATATTGATACATGCGGTGAAAGAGCGATAAAACTGTTTCGTCATTAGCGATCGTATGATTGAGTTGTTCATTCAATTGTTTGATGCGCTGGAACATTCGCGGCGAATCGAACGTTTGGATACATACGTTCCACATCGGCATAAAGACGTTCGGATGAAACGCCTGAAAAAAACGGTCTTGCCCGTCATCAGTGACGGGCTTTTGTTTAGCAAGCTGTTCATCGTACATTTCCATCGAGAGCGGAAGATTAGTATATCGCTGATGAATCGTTAAAAGATGGCGAAACTGTTCGTAAGCTTCTTCCCCATGCTCTTCTTTCCACTGGTGAAATTGTTGTAATTTCTCTTCCGACTCGACAACAAGCAGCGGATAGTCTGCTGGGAAATGCTTACGCAAATGCCCGATTACAGATTCTGTCATTCTTTTATATTTGCGAACAAACAGCAACCCGTCTAGCCGGTAAATTGGATGCAACACGATATCGTTCATGCGTAGTTCACGTACCGTTTTGATTTCATATACAGCGTCCATACATGTGATCCCCTTCAATAGTCCATTTGCCATTTATTATAACGAATGGAGAAAGGAAAAAAAACTACATCGTCCCTTGCTGGGACATGTAACGGGCGATCGTTCGTTCCCTTTTTTCGTATGCTTCTTCTTTTTCCAGTATTTTTGAAAGCATCTTCACCGCTTCTAAAATATAGGTTCCTTTGTTGAGCATAATGCATTGAGCGGTTTGCCCTAGCGATACATCGGAAATTTCCGCACGTGCCGGCAACCCTTTCTTAGCTAAACTTTCCAACACTTGTGTCGCCCAAATCACAGGAATATGCGCCGCACGGCAAAGCGCCAAAATTTCTTGTTGCACAATCGACATATGCTCAAATCCTACTTCAATCGCTAAATCGCCCCTAGCAATCATGACGGCAAAGGATGGCAGTTTCAGCCCTTCCAATAAAATTCGGGCAAGGTTGTGAAGGGCAGCACGCGTTTCGATTTTTGCAACGACGGTTATAGGTGATGCGTCATGTTGCGCTAAAATAGCTTGAAGAGTTGCGACATCTTTTGGAGTGTGAACGAACGACAGTCCAATCATGTCCGCATGTTGGCAAATAAATGGAATATATTCGCGATCTTTCTCCGTCATCGAAGATACGTTTAAATGAATGAACGAATCAGGAAGATTCAGTCCTGCACCTTCCTTTAGCGTTCTCGGCTTTTTGCCAGTAGAAACAACTTTCGCTTCCACGTACTTGTCTGTTACTTGTTGAATAATTGCAAAAATTTTTCCATCATCAATAAAAAGCCGATGTCCGGCACGAACGTTATGAAACGCTTTCGGCAATGTAGTGGTCATTTTAATGGCCACATCGGAAGGAGAAGATTCTAAACTTGCTTCATCAAAATAAATTTTGAGATACGCTCCTTGTTGAACAGGAACTTTCATTGGAACAAGCATGAACGAGCGAACGAATAGATGAGAGTGGGAACAGGTTAAAATGGTTCTCTCTTGTAAATAAGCTGTTTTCTTCAACACAACTTTGGCACAAGTTGGATGAACCATTTCAATTACTTGTAATCCTCTTTTCCGCCCCCGAATATCTTGAAACGACAGTTTGTCTCCAACCGTCAGCACAACTCCTTCTTTCGCCGTTGCTTCGATCACAAACGCTATGCTCGGATCCTCAAGATGTGGAGGTTTGCCGATGGAAAGAAGACCGATAAGCGGCTCTTTCATATGACCAGACTTTGTTTTTTTAACAGCAAGTTTTAATGGACGTTTTTCGTGAACTACTCGCTTGATGCGAATTTTCGGTCCGGGTAAATCCATGTAAATACGACAGCGCTTCTCTCTATTTCCCTTCTGTTTTAGGCGCACCTCCGCTTCGCGAACGCAGTCAATCATTTTCTTCCAGACATCGGGTGTGTCGTACGCACAGTTAATACGAGCAATATCCATACCTCGCAGTAATAGCTGCTCCACCATTTCTGGTTGATGGATCATGCGTCTGTCTAATGTAACCATAATGCGCGTTCGCCTATCACTCCGCGTTTCTCCTAAGGCAATTTTTGCTCGTTCATTCATCAATTTTTCTGCTTGGCGGCAAGTAATGCTGTGGACATTTGTTTCTATAGTAGGGGAAAGATGTAACCAATTCAATAAAAGCGCAAGTCGCGAAAGTACGTGTGACTCGTATCCAACAAGCGATAGTCCTACTTCTTCTAATGCGCGGACGAGCGATTCGGACACTGCCTCTTTCGCACATAAATAAGCGAGTAAATTGTCACGACTCTCTTCATGATACACAAGTGGAAATTTTTTAATTTTTCTTACAGTTCTCTCGATAATCACCTGATACGTGTATTCCAACATTTCGACTAACGTTTTGCTTTGACATCCGTCCATATCTATCTTCACCCCTAGTATAGGATATTCAATGCCACTGGAAAGTATTAAGTAGAAAGAGCTGAGCAAAATTACTGTGATTATAATGTAAATGTCGAAAATCGACGAAACGGTTCTATCTTTTTATGAATATTTTTTTTATAATTTTAGTAAGTCATCATTTATCTTTCGTTTGGAAGTGATAAACATTGCTCCAATCCATCTTATCTAATATATGCATATTGTTATTAATGCATTTATGTATTCAAACGCTTTATTTTCGTGAGGGCGATTGGGAATTTAAAAAAAAAAAGCGAATACAGTGGATCCACATTAGCATCGTTTCACTAGCAACCGTCAGTATGTTTTATATGCCTCTTTTCATCGGTGAGTATCGGTTCGACTTGCGAACCATTCCATTAACCATTTTAGCATGGCTCCACGGACCAAGTTATGCACTCCCAGCACTAGTGATCGCTTCTATTTGGCGATGGCTGATGGGTGGCAGCGGTGCCGTGCCGGGCATTGTGTTTGGACTTATCTTGCCGACCATTTTGGCACTATGTTTTCATCGGTTGGACAGTATGAAACGTTTTACTTATGTTCATAGCTTTTTCGCATTTTCTGCTTTTTGGCTTCTTTCCGATCTGCCCATTATTTTTCTTGTTCCTTCCGGCTGGAAAGTATTCAAGCAGATTGCACTTTTACGTTTTTTCTCTTTTCACTTTGGAGCAACGTTATTGCATTTTTTCATTCGGTTAAGCATCCACCACGTTCAATTAATCCAAAAATTACGTTTTTATGCGGACCATGATCCGCTTACGCATTTGTATAACATGCGTAAATTTGTCGAAGTCGTCAATACAAAACACCGCAGACGTTGTATCGCGATGATTGATGTCGATTTTTTTAAGCGCATCAATGATACGTATGGACATCAAAATGGAGACGAAGTGTTGAAGGGGTTGGCACAGATGATTCAATCGTTTGCTCCTAGTCAAATGATTGCTGGACGATATGGCGGAGAAGAATTTATTGCCTGCATTTCTACGGAAAGTGAGTCAGAAGCAGCAAAATTGCTTAACCGTCTAAGAACAGAGATTGAAAAGCACACGTTCTTTACTGTTGACAACCAGCCGCTCCCATCAATTACCGTATCAATCGGCGTTGCTCCACTCAACTGCGACAACCGCATCGAAAAAGCAATCGAACAAGCGGACCAATATTTATACATTGCTAAGCAAACAGGAAGAAACAAAGTCGTCTGGGAGAAGCAGTAGAGCAAATGAAAGCCCGCTAGCCATATAGTCTAGCGGGTCTAAACTCGTTATGTATGGAGACGGTGGGAGTAAAACTCCTACCCTCAAAACCTTGATTTTTCAAAGTTTATAACCCCTCAATTTTCTTACTGTGCAAAATTCGTGCAAAATTATTTTTGAGTGCAAAAGGCGGATCACTCCGCCTTTTCTTTAGCCAAAATAAGCAATAATTAGAACAATAACGAAGCACACCAGTATCACCACATCACTTGACTTCATCTTTATATGTCCCATACGTACCATCTACCTTTACTTATTTCGCGAGGTGGTTCATCTTCATATGTGATATCACCCTCCCTTTGTTTCTCGAAACTGTATGAAGCAATATCGTTCGATACAACTGTATGCGCTGTATACATTTTAATGTCTTTTCCTCAAGCATTGAACTCAAAGTGAGTGCCACTCTACATTCCCTGCCTCAATAATGATGATGTTCACCCCATCGGTTACTATTTTAACTTTTTCAAGCGATTGAGTTGCGGAAATAAGCACCACTTCCAATATTTCATCAGCATCAAAGTCTTTAACGCAATCTGTTTCAAAATATGTTACATCTTCAAAAACAATGAATCCCTCAATCATTTCAGGATCTTTAGTTTCGTCATAATCAAATTGCTGCCATTTACATAACTCAGTTTCAAGAGATACTCTTTTTGTAGTGGAATCATATTCCACATTATTAATTAAACTCCCATGTAAATTATATCTTTTAAGAAAATCAGATATTCTCATCATTTCTTCCCCCTATTAATCACAATATGCGAAGCTTTTGATCCCTTTGCCACCGGGTTACCATTTATGTCCAAATACATATCATTTTTTCCTGTGGCATTAGGATTATATATATGATAATGATCTTTCCCTTCATAACCACTTGCTCCTGGCGTTGCTGGGTCAAATCTAACTTTTAGACCCGTTACAGGGTCTTTATATTCTCTCATTTTAGTATTTGCTTTCATTCTTGGATCAGTTACATCCTGCCATCCCCTCTTCAATAAATCTTTAGGATTTTCCGGTAAAGATCTAATAACAGAATGTACTGCTTCTCTAGCAAAAAATTGCAAATCAAGCCTCAGCAATACTTTACTCCCCATTTTACTCAGTTTAACACCCTCATTTACAACTTTACCACTTGGAATAAAGCTTAGGGAAGCAATCAATTTATCTATTGTACTAGCATTGCCATCCAATAAAGTTTTAATATCATCCCCAATGATAAAATCAAAGCCTAATTTTGCAATTTCTTTTAAAGATTTCGCCACTTCTTCCCAGGTCGAGTTTTTAGAATGAACCTTGTTTTCCAATGCTTTATATTTATTCTCAATAACCGTTTTTTTATCATAATAATTTTTTTGTTGCAGTGTCTGCTCAATAGCATGATAAGTGTTTTTACCAGCTACGCCGTCTACTGTCAATCCATGTGCTTTTTGAAAGCTTTTCACAGCCTCAACTGTTTGTTTACCGTAAATGCCATCGATCGCTCCAATGTTATACCCTAACCTTTGAAGTTTAGCCTGCAAATCTTTTACTGCTTGTCCCCGACTTCCTTCTCTAAGTGTTTGACCTGTCCAATGATCATTGCTACTGCTTGATGAATTCAATGGGGAAATCGTTGTTTGTGTTTTGACATACTTTTGCAGAGCCTGATAGGTTTGTTTTCCTGCAATTCCGTCAGCTGTGATTCCAACCTTCTTTTGAAATTCCTTCACAGCCTTTTCTGTATTTGCACCATAAATTCCATCAATGTCTCCTGGATTGAATCCAGCTTTATGAAGCCAAGACTGCAATGTTTTTACATAATCATTCTGATCCCCTCTCTTTAGCGTTTGTCCATTCCATAAATAATGGGTATAGTTCGAGGGATAATAGATTCTACCTAATCCATCTACAACGTACATCATTGAGCCCCCCATTTCAAAACTTTATCCACTAATTCCAATAGTAATAAATTTTCGCCAAAATGATTGTCTAATTTTGTATTAAAATAAAAAAATACCCACCCCAAGGGCAGGTATTCACATCACTATTGCGTATCATACGGATTTTTGAAAAATAAAAAACGACCGCGCGTGCAGTCGTTTTTACTCGTATATATGGAGACGGTGGGAGTCGAACCCACGTCCAGAGATATCGCCACTTAAGCATCTACGAGCGTAGTCGGTATATTTCACTTTCGCCGCTTCTTCCGCCTACCGACAGGCCTCCGAGCAGCTAGTCTGATTGGTCTCTTCCCGCGTCCTCAGACGGCGGACTTGGGCGTAGCCCACTTGTTATGAACCCCTAGGCCGCCACATGGGCGATGACGGTAGGAGCTAGCCGCATTAATTAAGCAGCTAAAGCGTAGTTTTCTTTGCCAGTTATCTTTAAGTGACGTTTTGACGAGGACGATCCCCTCGGCTCGCAGCTTAAGCTCGATCTACCCCTGTCGAATCCGTAACGTCCCCGTAGAGAAACGTACGAAATAGCTTAAGCTTCTATAACTGGCTGACATCCTTTATTATAGCACATTTCCGCTGTTTTGCAATTGTAACATACTGGATTTATTTCTGCCGTTCGCGGAAAGCACGTTCGACTTCACGTTGTGCTTCTTTCTTTTTCATATCTTCCCGTTTGTCGTATTTTTTCTTCCCTTTTCCGACACCTAACAACAATTTCGCAAAGCCATCTTTAATATATAGCTTGAGCGGCACGAGCGTATAGCCTTGTTCTTTCGTATAACCGATAAGCTTACTAATTTCGCGGCGATGAAGCAATAGTTTGCGCGTCCGCAGCGGGTCATGGTTGTAACGGTTGCCTTGTTCATACGGGCTAATATGCATATTATGCAAAAACACTTCGCCTTTGTCCACTTTTGCAAATGAATCTTTTAAGTTCACTTTGCCTGCGCGAATCGACTTAATTTCCGTACCTTGTAACACAAGCCCTGCTTCGTACGTTTCTTCGATAAAATAATCGTGATGCGCTTTTTTATTTTGGGCAATGACTTTCCCTTCCCCTTTTGGCATACGTTTCCCTCCCTTCGGACAAGCAATATTTTAGCAAAAATAAGAAGAAAGGAAAAGCCTCACCGGTGGAGGCTTTTCTTATCGTTTTTTCTTTTTCTTCTTTTTCATTTTTGGAATGTCTTCATAAAACTTCGGCTTTTTCTTTTCCTTTTTCGTCGGCCATTTTTCGTCGCTTTTTTTCTTTTTCCGCTTTCCTTCAATAACGACTGGCGAGGCTTTTGCTTTTTGATTGCGCCGTCCTTTCATGCCGACAATTTCAAAGTCGACGATGCGCTCCTCTTTATTCACGTTAATGACACGCACCGTAATTTCGTCGCCGATGCGATATACTTTCCCCGTTCGCTCCCCAATCATCGCATAATGTTGCTCGTCGTAATGATAGTAATCGTCTGTTAAATAGCTGACGTGCACAAGCCCTTCCACCGTGTTCGGCAGCTCGACAAACAAACCAAAATTCGTCACCGAGCTAATAATGCCGTCAAATTCCATGCCGATTTTATCTTCCATAAACTCCGTCTTCTTCAAGTCGTCGGTTTCACGCTCTGCCTCTACCGCACGCCGCTCCATATTCGACGTATGCTCCGCAATTTCCGGAAGCTTCTCCGCCCATTTTTGTTGCGTTTGTTCATCGATTTGTCCGTTAATTAAATAGGTGCGAATAAGGCGATGAACGATTAAGTCTGGGTAGCGACGAATCGGTGACGTGAAATGCGTATAAAATTCGGTTGATAATCCATAGTGACCGAGGCTTTCTGCATCATAACGCGCTTGTTTCATCGACCGAAGCATGACGGTCGAAACGACCATTTCTTCCGGCTCACCACGCACTGCTTCTAGAACTTCTTGCAACGCGCGCGGATGAATTTGGTTTCCTGTTCCTTTAACAATATAACCGAAATTCGTAATAAACTCTAAAAAGCGCTGCAATTTTTCAGGTTTCGGATCTTCATGCACACGATAAATAAACGGAACATTCATCCAATGGAAATGTTCAGCAATCGTTTCGTTCGCTGCTAACATAAATTCTTCGATTAATCGCTCCGCAACCGAACGTTCACGCAACACGACGTCGTACGGCTTGCCATTTTCATCGACGAGCACTTTTGCCTCTTTAAAATCAAAATCAATCGCCCCGCGCTTCATGCGCTTGTTTCGTAAAATATCCGCCAACTCTGCCATTATCTCAAACATCGGCACAAGCGGAGCATACTTTTCTCGAAGCGCCTCGTCTTTATCGACGAGAATGCGGTTCACATCGGAATACGTCATTCTCTCTGTCGTGCGAATGACGCTTTGAAAAATTTCATGGTGGACGACTTCGCCACGGTCGTTAATTTCCATCTCGCACGATAACGTTAGGCGATCCACTTTCGGGTTGAGCGAGCAAATGCCATTGGATAAACGGTGCGGAATCATCGGAATGACGCGATCTACTAAATAAACGCTCGTTCCACGCTCATATGCTTCCCGATCAATCGGTGATCCTTCCGTGACATAATGACTGACGTCGGCAATATGGACGCCAAGTTTATAATGTCCATTCTCGAGCTTCGTCACCGTCACCGCGTCGTCTAAATCTTTCGCGTCTTCCCCGTCGATCGTGACAATCATCTCATTGCGCAAATCGCGACGCCCTTCTAAATCTTCTTCGGAAATCGTATCGGGAATGCTGTTGGCGTGGGCGATGACGTCTTCCGGAAATTGTAGCGGCAAGCCGTGCTTATGAATGATCGATAAAATATCGACGCCCGGATCGTTTTTATGGCCGAGAATTTTAATAACTTCCCCTTCTGCGCTAATGCGTCCTTCTGGATACGTCGTTAAGCGGACAACGACTTTGTGCCCTTCGACTGCGCCATTTGCCGCATGTTTCGGAATAAAAATATCGTTGACGATTTTTTTGTCGTCCGGAATGACGAAGCCGAAGTTTTTGCTTTCTGTATACGTTCCGACGATTTCCGTTACGCCGCGCTCAATAATGCGGACGATCGTTCCTTCTTTACGAGCGCCTGTCGGGTGTGCATTAACACGTACAAGCACCGTATCGCCATGCATCGCATTTTTTAATTCCGATGGCGGAATGAAAATATCATCAAGCGTCGGGTCTTCTGGCACAACAAATGCGAACCCTTTCGCATGCCCTGTCACTTTGCCGCGAATTAAGTTCATTTTTTCTGGCAATCCGTACCGGTTACTTCTTGTGCGGATAATCAATCCTTCTTCTTCAAGCGCAACGAGCGTTTTGACAAGCTCTTTAAATTCGGCTGCTTCCGTAATGTGGAACGCTTCTTCCAGTTCCTGAACAGTGAGTGGTTTATACGCTTCATCGCGCATAAAGGCTAATAATTTTTCTTTCATACAATTCCTCCTTTCGAGGATTACCAATCTAATGACTCTAAAAACGCATAAATGTCTTCGTGAAGCTGGTCCTTTTCTTTATCGAGCGTAATGACGTGGCCGGATTCCTCATACCATTTGATTTGTTTCACTGGAGATTCGACGCCGTTATAAATAATATTTGCACTATCTGGATTAATCATGTCATCATGACGCGCTTGCACAACAAATACAGGCGCATAAATAAAATCGAGATGATCGCGCACATCGGCAATGAGTTGTTGCAACGCTTTGAGCGTTTGCATCGGTGTTTTCGCAAATTCCGCCATTTCCTGCTCGATTTGTTCCTCATCTTTTCCTTCTCGCTTTTTATATTCGCGGGCATACGCTAAAACTCCTTCATACATCGTCTGCTCACTTTTGATATACATCGGTGCGCACATCGGCACGATGCCCACAACAGGAACAGTATAGCCAAGTTTTAACGAAAACACACCGCCAAGCGATAACCCTACAACGGCGATTTTATCATGGGTTTGTTTTAAATATTCGTAAGCGTTCATCACGTCTTGCCACCAATCTTCTGGACCGGTATGAACAAGTTCTTCTGGCGGCACGCCATGTCCTTTGTAAATCGGGGCATGGCACGTATAGCCTTTTGCTTGCAAAAAACGGCCGAGCATGCGCACATCGGCGGAATTTCCTGTAAATCCATGCAATAACAATACCGCGCGTTCGCCCGCTTCAAACGTAAACGGTTTTGGTGGAATCATCTTCATCACACATGTCTCCTTTCTTTCCAACAGAAAAGGCAGCCCTGTATGGATGGACCGCCCTTTTTCCACGTTTTACAGTTGAAAATACGTCACCGCAATCGCTAAAACGAAAAATAATACGGCTAAAACAACGGTAATTCGGTGCAGCACGGCATCTAACCCGCGCGCTTTTTGTTTTCCGAATAATTGCTCTGCACCGCCTGTAATCGCGCCCGAAAGCCCTGCGCTCCGGCCAGATTGCAATAAAACAACAACAATCATCCCAAGCGATACAATCACTAACAACGTGACAAGCAACGCATGCATGTCCAACACCTCCACCCACGCACATCACAATAGTTTTATTTTAACATACACGAACAAATTTGTACAATATAGCAAAAGGATGTCCCGCCACTTCGGAACACCCTCTTCGTTTACCTTACTTCTTTAAGTTATAGAAAGACTTGATTCCTTGGTATACCGCTGTGTCGCCTAATTGATCTTCAATGCGAAGCAATTGATTGTATTTCGCGACGCGGTCGGTGCGTGAAGGAGCGCCTGTCTTAATTTGGCCAGCGTTTGTTGCCACCGCGATGTCGGCGATTGTGCTATCTTCTGTTTCACCAGAACGGTGAGAGATAACCGCTGTATAGCCTGCGCGTTTTGCCATTTCGATTGCTTCGAATGTTTCTGTTAACGTACCGATTTGGTTCACTTTAATTAAGATCGAGTTCCCGACACCTTGTTCAATACCTTGCGCTAATTTTTTCGTGTTCGTTACGAACAAGTCGTCACCAACAAGTTGTACTTTTTTGCCAAGGCGCTCTGTCAATAATTTATGACCAGCCCAGTCGTTTTCGTCTAAACCATCTTCGATCGAGATGATCGGATATTTATTGACAAGCTCTTCATACCAAGCGACCATTTCTTCTGACGTTTTTACCACGCCTTCTCCTTCTAAATGGTATTTGCCTGTTTCTTTGTTGTAAAGCTCAGAGGAAGCAACGTCCATCGCAAGCATCACTTCTGTACCTGGTTTGTAGCCTGCTTTTTCGATCGCTTCGATAATTGTTTCAAGCGCTTCTTCGTTTGATTTTAAGTTTGGCGCGAATCCACCTTCATCACCAACCGCTGTATTGTAGCCTTTTGCTTTTAAGACAGATTTTAGGCTATGGAAAATTTCTGCCCCCATGCGAAGCGCTTCACGGAAGTTTGGCGCGCCAACCGGCATAATCATAAATTCTTGAATGTCCACGTTGTTGTCCGCATGCGCACCGCCGTTTAAAATGTTCATCATTGGAACAGGCAACGTTTTTGCGTTAAAGCCGCCTAAGTATTGGTACAATGGCATTTCTAAGTAGTCAGCCGCTGCGCGCGCTACCGCCATCGAAACGCCTAAAATCGCGTTTGCCCCTAATTTTCCTTTGTTTTCTGTACCGTCTAGCTCGATTAACGTTTTGTCAATACCGACTTGGTCTGTCACATCAAACCCGATAATCGCTGGAGCGATCACTTCGTTGACGTTTGCAACCGCTTTTAGTACGCCTTTGCCAAGGTAGCGGCCTTTATCGCCATCGCGCAATTCGACCGCTTCATATTCTCCAGTGGATGCACCGCTTGGCACTAATGCGCGGCCGAATGCACCCGATTCTGTGTAAACTTCTACCTCTACTGTCGGATTCCCGCGGGAATCTAATACTTCACGAGCATATACATCAACAATTGTTGGCATCTTTCATCTCTCCTTTTCTTATTTCACAATTAACGTTTTTCCAGTCATTTCTTTTGGTTGTTGTAATCCTAACAAATCAAGCATCGTCGGTGCTAAGTCCCCTAAAATGCCATCTTCCCGAAGCGTAATGCCTTTTTTCGTCACAATGACTGGCACTGGGTTTGTCGTATGCGCCGTATTCGGGCTGCCATCTGGATTTGTCACTTCATCCGCATTGCCGTGGTCAGCCGTAATAATCGCGATGCCGCCTTTCGCAACAATCGCATCAACGACTTTCCCTAAACATTCATCAACTGCTTCGACCGCTTTAATCGTCGGCTCTAGCATTCCGGAATGCCCGACCATGTCAGGGTTTGCGTAGTTTAAAATAATCGCATCAAACTTGTCTGCTTCAATTTCTTTCAGTAAAGCGTCAGTTACTTCGTATGCGCTCATTTCTGGCTTTAAGTCGTAGGTTGCTACTTTCGGCGAATCGATTAAAATGCGCTCTTCACCCGGGAATTTTTCTTCACGGCCGCCGCTCATAAAGAATGTGACGTGCGGATATTTTTCCGTTTCGGCAATGCGAAGCTGCGTTAAGCCGTTTTGCGACAATACTTCCCCCAGTGTATTGTCAAGGTTCGTTGGCTTAAACGCCACGTACCCTTTTACTGTTTCACTAAAATGCGTTAAGCATACGAAGAACAAGTTTTTCGGATGTTTCGGTCCGCGGTCGAACGAACGGAAATCATCGTTTGTAAACGTGTTCGAAATTTGAATCGCCCGGTCTGGACGGAAATTGTAAAAAATGATCGCATCTTCATCTTGAATCGTCGCCACCGGCGTTCCGTCTTCGCGAACGATGACCGATGGCAAGACGAACTCATCGTAAATGCCGTGGGCATACGAATCATCAATGCATTCAAGCGGATCGCGGTATGTCGGCCCTTCGCCATATACCATCGCGCGGTACGCTTTTTCGACGCGCTCCCATCGTTTGTCGCGATCCATGGAATAATAGCGACCAGACAATGTCGCAATTTCTCCGACGCCAATTTGTACAATTTGTTCATTGAGTTGCTTAATATACGTTTTCGCCGTTTGTGGACCGACATCACGGCCGTCTAAAAAGCCATGAATATAGACGCGTTTCACGCCTTCTTTTGCCGCTAGTTTTAACAAGGCGTACAAATGGTTGATATGGCTATGGACGCCACCATCAGAAAGAAGCCCGAAAATGTGCAAATTCGTTCCTTTTTCCTTCACGTAATTCATCGCTGCTAAAAACGTTTCGTTCCGCTCAAATTCGCCTTCACGAATGGCGATATTGACGCGTGTTAAGCTTTGGTAGACGATACGTCCTGCTCCAATATTTAAATGACCGACTTCCGAGTTTCCCATTTGCCCTTCTGGAAGCCCGACCGCTTCGCCGCACGCTGTCAATGTCGCATGTGGATATTCGTTCCAATAACGATCAAAGTTCGGCTTTTTCGCTTGCGCAACGGCATTGCCAAACGTTTCCTCACGAAGCCCAAACCCGTCTAAAATAATTAACGCAACTGGTTGTTTGCTCATTTTCCTGCCTCCACGAGTTGTAAAAACGATTGTGGTTCTAAGCTCGCGCCACCGACTAGTGCACCGTCAATATGTTCTTGCGCTAAAAACTCTTGAATATTAGACGGCTTCACGCTACCGCCGTATTGAATGCGAACCGCATCCGCTGCTTGTGGCGAAAATTTGTTGGCAATTACTTGGCGAATGTGACCACATACGTTATTGGCATCTTCTGCTGTCGACGATTTGCCCGTGCCGATTGCCCAAATCGGTTCATAGGCGATGACCACTTGCTTCACTTGTTCCTCTGTTAAGCCATCGAGTGCTTTTTCGACTTGTGTGCCAACGATTTCGTTTGTGCGGTCACTTTCCCGTTCTTCTAGCGTTTCGCCGCAGCAAACAATCGGAATAAGCCCATGTTGAAACGCGGCAAGCACTTTTTTATTTACTGTTTCGTCTGTTTCCGCAAACATTTCACGCCGTTCCGAATGTCCGATAATGACGTACTCCACCCCGATGTCTTTTAACGCCACGGGACTGATTTCACCTGTAAACGCTCCTTGATCGGCAAAATGCATATTTTGTGCCCCGATTTTTAAATCTGTTCCGTGTGTTTCCTCGACGAGCCGTTCTAAAAAGAGCGCTGGAGCACAAACGACCGAGTCTACTTGCTTCGAAGAAGGAATCGCATGTTTTACTTCTGCAACAAACTGGAGCGCTTCTTTTAACGTTTTGTGCATTTTCCAGTTCCCTGCAATAATCGGCTTTCGCATCGCTTTCAACCCCTTTCTTACTTATCGTTTAAGGCTACGACCCCTGGAAGTTGTTTACCTTCCATAAATTCAAGCGACGCACCGCCACCTGTCGAGATATGATCCATTTTATCCGCAAGTCCAAATTTTTCGACTGCCGCTGCTGAATCCCCGCCACCGATGACCGTATATGTATCTTTCGCATCGGCAAGTGCTTGAGCAACCGCTTTTGTCCCTTCGGCAAACGCATCCATTTCGAATACGCCCATTGGACCGTTCCAGATAACAAGTTTGGATTTCAAGATCACATCGCGGTACAATTCCCGCGTTTTCGGACCGATGTCAAGCCCTTCCCAGTCGCTTGGAATTTCGTCAATGTTCACGACTTTTGTATTGGCATCGTTCGAAAAAGCATCGGCTACGACTGCATCGACTGGCATATAAAAATTAACGCCTTTTTCTTTTGCTTTTTCCATAAACGATTTCGCTAATTCGATTTTATCTTCTTCTAACAATGATTTGCCGATTTCATGGCCGAGCGCTTTCACGAACGTGTATGCCAACCCGCCACCAATAATTAAGTTGTCGACTTTATCCAAAAGATTTTCAATAACACCGATTTTATCTTTTACTTTCGCTCCACCGATGATCGCCGTAAATGGACGATCTGGGTTGGAAAGAGCTTTTCCTAGCACTTCGATTTCTTTTTCCATTAAAAATCCGGCAACAGCTGGTAAGTAATGTGCAATCCCTTCAGTGGAAGCATGCGCACGATGTGCCGCGCCAAACGCGTCGTTGACGTACACATCTGCCAATTCGGCAAACGCCTTCGCCAACTCTGGATCGTTCTTTTCTTCGCCCGGATAGAAGCGCACGTTTTCAAGCAACAACACGTCGCCTTCATTCATTGCAGCAATTGCTGCTTTCACTGCATCGCCATATGCTTCATCTGTTTTAACGACACGTTTGCCGAGCAGTTCGCTTAAACGCTCCGCAACAGCGGTGAGGCGCATTTCTTCCACTACTTTTCCTTTCGGACGACCAAGATGGCTCGCTAAAATGACTTTTGCCCCTTGTTCCGCTAAATATTGAATCGTTGGTAGCGCCGCACGGATGCGAGTATCATCTGTCACAGCACCGTCTTGCATTGGCACGTTAAAATCGACGCGGCAAAAGACGCGTTTTCCTTTGACATCCATGTCGCGGACGGTTTTTTTGTTCATGGGACGGCCTCCTTTTCATTGTTTTGGCATACAAAAGGGAGTGGGGATCACCCCCGCTCCCCTTTTCGGTAGTTCCAACTATTTATTATAAACCGTTTTGGTCAAACAATCCAAAAAATTATAATCCTTTTGATGCGATATATTCCGCAAGATCGACAACGCGATGAGAGTATCCAGTTTCGTTGTCATACCAAGAAATGACTTTTACCATTTTTCCTTCCATAACCATTGTCGAAAGAGCATCGATCGTTGAAGATGCTGGGTTTCCGTTGTAGTCACGAGAAACAAGTGGCTCTTCGTTGTAAGCAAGGATTCCTTTTAATTCACCTTCTGCTGCTGCTTTTAATGCTGCGTTTACTTCTTCTACCGTCACTTCTTTTTCCAATTCTGCCACAAGGTCAACGACTGATACGTTTGGTGTTGGTACGCGCATTGCCATACCGTTTAATTTGCCTTTTAACTCAGGCAATACAAGCGCTACGGCTTTTGCTGCCCCTGTAGATGTTGGGATAATTGATTCTGCTGCTGCACGGGCACGACGTAAATCTTTGTGCGGTAAGTCAAGAATTTGTTGGTCGTTTGTATAGGAATGAACCGTTGTCATCATGCCGCGAATAATACCGAATTTTTCATGCAATACTTTCGCAAATGGCGCCAAACAGTTTGTTGTACAAGATGCGTTCGAAATGACATGATGGTTTGCTGGGTCGTATTTGTCTTGATTTACACCCATTACGATCGTAATGTCTTCGTTTGTTGCAGGTGCGGAAATGATGACTTTTTTCGCGCCTGCTTCTAAATGTTTCGCGGCATCTTCACGTTTTGTGAAGCGTCCTGTTGATTCAACAACGATGTCAACGCCAAGCTCGCCCCATCCTAGTTGCGCTGGATCGCGTTCTGCTTTCACGATGATTTCTTTTCCGTTTACGACAAGGTTATTGCCGTTTACAGAAACTTCTGCATCAAGCGTACCGTGTACAGAGTCATATTTTAAAAGGTGTGCCAATGTTTTTGCATCTGTTAAATCGTTCACCGCTACTACTTCTACATTCGGATTTTTCAATGCTGCCCGGAATACGTTACGACCGATACGACCAAAACCGTTAATCCCAATTTTCACTGCCATCGATAGTTCCTCCTTTAGAATAAAAAATATTTATGGTGAGGGATATGACTCCCTTACTAACGCTTTTGCTGCCCCTTCATCTGTAATTAAAACAGAGCGAGGAGCTTGCTTCATATACGCTTTAATCGCTTTTGCCTTGGAAGCACCGCCGGCTACCGCGATGACATGCCGGACATGTCGAAGGTCATCGAGTTGAATGCCGATCGTTTGTACTTTATGAACGACATCGCCTGCTTGATTAAAATAGTAGCCGAATGCTTCGGCAACTGCATTGCCTGATATAATTTTTTCCATTTCTTCTTCCGGTGTTTTCCGCCGCTTTGCCATCGTAATAGCATCACCAATTCCGTGAATGACGATATCCGCGGACTGAATAAGCTGAAGTACTTCTTTTACCGATGGCTCTCCAATCAGCGATTGATATGCTTCATTGCTTAAGTAGTCAGGCACGTGAAGCAGGCGGTAATTTCCTGCCGCTTTTTCCGCCATTTTCGCACAAATCGTATTCGCTTGGTTTTCGACGTTCTCGCCTAACCCACCTCGAGCTGGAACAAATAACACATCACTTTGCTTCAAATCAGCGGTCATCATCTCCGCAACCGCCGCAAGTGTCGTTCCACCTGTAACAGCAACAATGCTGTGAGAAGGCAATCTATCTTTCATGCAGGTTACACAAGCTCTTCCCATTTCTTTTTTCACCCAAGGAGAAAGGTCGCTGTCACCGGCCACTACGATAACTTCGTCAATAGGAAGTATGCGCTTTAGGTTTGTTTCCAAGTCTTTCAATCCTAAAATTTCTCTCATCACATCTTCGAGTGTTTCCAACAGTTGCTCTCCGTCTGACGTTACAACCATTCCTGTTGAACTAATCGACAGCAAGTTTTGTTCTTTTAAAAACTGGACTTCCGCTCGAAGAATACGTTCACTTATCCCAATGTTTCCAGAAAGCGTCCTTCTTCCGATTGGTTGCATCAATCGAATATATTGCAAAATGCGGTATCGCTTTTGCATAACATCGAGAAGATCAGGTAATAATTTTTTCTGTGCATCAATCAATGGCCGCAATTCGTTTCCCTTCCCCTTGCACAAATTAGTTGGACGCAAATTGTCCCTATGTGACTTATTATGTCCCGCTTGTGCCAAAAAAATTACTCCTGCCTTACATGTTTAATTGTAACAGGAGTAGTGTCGATGTTCAACTGGTCATTCGTTCAAGTAAGCGTTTTCTTATGAATTCTTTGTGAATACGTCCATATGCCAGCTCTTCGCCGTCTACTTCAACCACTGGAATCATGAGCTGATATTTTTCTAACAATGCGTCGTCTTGATAAATATCGATTTCATTGATTTCAAATTCGCATTCCTGTTGCAACTCTTGCAATACCGCTTTCGCTTTTTCGCAGAGCGAGCAATCAATTTTCGAATAAAGGTTGACAATCACTGTTTCCACCTCTAATACCGTTTTCGTTTCGCTGATGAAGGGATGTGCATTTGTTCGCGATATTTCGCCACCGTTCGCCGCGAGATAGCAATGCCATACGTTTCTCCTAATAAACTGGCAATGGCTTGGTCGGAGAGCGGATTATGTTTGTTTTCTGCCTCAATTAAGTGCGTAATAAGCGCTTTCGTTTTTGCCGCCGATGCTTCTTCCTCACTCATCGATGAGAGGGAACTTGCAAAGAAACGGCGCAACTCGACCGTTCCAAACGGCATTTGTACATATTTGTTTTTAACTGCACGGCTGACAGTCGATTCGTGAATGTCCAGTACCTCAGCCACTTCCCGCATCGTCAACGGTTTTAACGCTGCCAATCCAGCGGTCAAACATTGCTTTTGACGTTCCATTACTTCTTTTGCCACGGCTAGAAGCGTTTGTTTGCGATGTTCCAAACTTTTCGTTAGCCACGTAAATTGGCGATATTTTTCTTTTATAAATATTTCTGCTTGTTCATCACAATGAATTTCCATTTTTTTCTCATAGGCATAATTCCAACGAACTTCTGGAAGAAACTCATTGTTCAGCCAGACGGAAACATCTTCCCCACACCGCTCGACGATAATGTCCGGTATGATAAACTGTGGATCAGCCGCTGTATAATAGCTGCCTGGACGAGGTTCAAGCGTGCGAATAAAGTCCCATATTTGCTGCAGGTCATATACGTCAATACCTAACTGTTTCGCCAATGCCTTCCACGTTTTTTCGACAAACGCGGGAAAGTGCTCGGCAATCACTTTTTCTGCCAACTCGTTTCGGACAGGTAGTCGCTTGAGCTGCAGCAACAAACATTCCTGCAGTGACCTTGCACCTACCCCTGCCGGTTCAAGTGATTGCAATAGCAGCACGGCGTCTTCTAATTCCGCTTCTGAAATCGCTAAGAAAGCGGCAGTGTCGCCCATATCAATGCGTAAATATCCATCTTCGTCAAGGGAGGCGATTAAATAGTCGAGCACTTTTCGTGTTCGTGAGGGCAACGACATCGTATGTAGCTGAGCCGCTAAATGCGTTGCTAACGTGTCAGACGGTTTGCTGATGTTTTCCATCCAATCTCGTGCTTGTTTTCCCATTGTCCGTTTAGGCGGACGAATCGGTTTTCCTTCTTTTATTTCTAGAAACGGGTTTTCCAATGACTGTTCATATAAAATCGAGCGCAGTTCGAGCGCAGAATATTGAAGCAATTCAATGGCTTGCGCCAACTCTTTTGTTAAGGCAAGCTTTAAACGTTGTTCTTGCAACAATTCAGCCCTCATAATTAGTCCCCCTTCTCCCCTATTGTACACCAACATCGAAACGACGGGTATGGAAATGAAATGTAAGCGCTATTTTGCTTATATATATTCATTTAACACATAAAAAAAGACCTGTTGCCTCGTTCGCAACAAGTCTTTTGTGAAGTACCGCCAAAAATAAGAAAGTGGGAGTTTTTCGGTAACTCTCCCACCAGTGTTTCGTAACGCCCTCGGCAGGATTCGAACCCACGCTAAGAGAACCGGAATCTCTCGTGCTATCCACTACACTACGAGGGCACAATGTTCAGTTGCATATTCAATTATACTCAAGACGCTCCTGTTTGGCAAGAGGAAAATATACGTTTAAAAAATGGAAAAGAGGAGATGATGAAAAAGGGATACGGTGGAATGGTGGCGAATATATTTACAGAGGGGAAAACGCTTTTTGTTTGACCTTCATTGACCAATTATGTATCATAAAAATACATACGATTTAGCCAAATGGGCAAAGGAGGAACGCTTATGAATTTAATCCCTACAGTTATTGAGCAAACGAGCCGCGGGGAGCGCGCCTATGACATTTACTCCCGTTTATTAAAGGACCGCATTATCATTTTAGGAAGTGCAATCGACGATCATGTCGCGAACTCGATCGTTTCCCAGCTTTTATTCTTAGCCGCTGAAGACCCAGAGAAAGATATTTCGCTGTATATTAACAGCCCTGGTGGTTCGATTACGGCTGGAATGGCGATTTACGATACAATGCAATTTATTAAGCCAGACGTATCGACGATTTGTATCGGTATGGCTGCATCAATGGGTGCTTTCTTGCTTGCTGCAGGTGCCAAAGGCAAACGATTTGCCCTACCAAACAGCGAAATCATGATTCATCAGCCGCTTGGTGGGGTACAAGGGCAAGCGACCGAAATCGAAATCGCCGCGAAACGTATTTTGTTCTTGCGCGATAAATTAAACCGCATCCTTTCCGAAAATACGGGGCAGCCAATCGAAGTAATCGAGCGCGACACAGACCGCGACAACTTTATGACTGCTGAAAAAGCAAAAGAATATGGCTTGATCGACCGCGTATTAACGCGTGTCGACGAGAAATAAAAGCAAGCGGCTGTTCTTTTTTGGAGAACAGCCGCTTTTCTTACCCTTCGCGCTGAACGTATTTTGTTAATGTGTCTAGCGCTTCGTTTTCGTCTGGACCGTCAGCGATGAGCGTAATGACCGAACCGGAGCTAATCGCTAAACTCATGAGCCCCATAATGCTTTTGGCGTTTACTTTTTTCCCGTCTTTTTCTAAATAAATGTCGGATGAAAACCGGTTCGCTTCTTGAACAAAGAGCGCGGCTGGACGCGCTTGCAATCCCGTTTTCAACAACACTTCCACTTGTTTTTCCACCATGTTTCTTCTCCCCTTTATTTAAAATCAATTGGTTGGCCTGCACGAAGCTTCTCAGCAATTTCATCAATTTTTCGCAGCCGGTGGTTAATTCCTGATTTGCTAATTTTCCCACCAGACATCATTTCCCCTAATTCTTTTAACGTCACGTCTTGATACGTGACACGCAGTTCGGCAATTTCCCGCAATTTTTCCGGAAGCGCGCTCAAGCCGATTGTTTCATCAATATATCGGATGTTTTCCACTTGCCGAATCGCTGCCCCAATCGTTTTATTTAAGTTTGCGGTTTCACAGTTGACGAGGCGATTAACCGAGTTTCTCATGTCACGGACGATGCGGACATCTTCAAAGCGGAGCAGCGCTTGATGCGCCCCGATAATATTCAAAAACTCAGCAATTTTTTCTGCTTCTTTTAAATACGTAATAAACCCTTTTTTTCGTTCCAATGTTTTCGCATGCAATAAAAAATGACTGTTCATCAATTCACATAACGAATCGTTATGTTCTTTATAAAGCGAAAAAATTTCTAAATGGTACGAAGACGTTTCCGGATTGTTCACAGAACCTCCCGCGAGAAAAGCACCACGCAAATATGAACGTTTGCAACATTTTTTCTTTACTAATTCCGGCGCGATGACGCGAATAAACGAAAACGGCTCTTCTAATATTTTTAAATCTTCTAATAGCTCACGTGCCCCTTCAACGACGCGAACGATATAGACGTTATTTTTTTTCAACCTCATTTTTTTGCGAACAAGCAATTCTACCGTGACGGTGTACCCTTTTTTCATTAACGAATAAATTCGTCGAGCAATGGCGGCGTTTTCTGTTTGTACATCGATCGTCAACTTCCGATTAGAAAACGATAAAGAACCGTTCATTCGTAGCAATGCAGACAACTCTGCCTTTAAACAACATGGTTTTACTTCTAAGTTAGTTAATTCTTTTTTCGTTTCCGATGCAAATGACACGTGCTCACCTCCTCATTTCATCATCGCAGCCGGCAATTAGGAGGTGCGGTTTTCCTGCGTTTCTAAAAGCGAAACAAGCAACGCTGCCACCTTTTTTGTGTCATGGCGGATGACACGATCTTCGTAGCTGACAATGCAGTCGCGAATGACCGTTAATCCTAGTTCCACTAATCGATCCACATCATCTTCTACTGGCTCAGAGCGCTCTTCTGCGTAGCGCTGCTGAATATCTTCTGGAATGTGCCCGTTATTAACAAGAATCAAATCTAAAAACGCACACCCCATATGGTTATACAGCGCTTTCACATGATCGCTCGCCGCATAATGCAACGTTTCCCCAGCTTGTGTCATTACATTGCAGACATATACTTTTTTCGCTTTCGCTTCGCACACTTCTTGCCCGATTTTCGGAACTAACAAATTCGGCAAAATGCTTGTATATAAACTTCCTGGTCCGATGACAATTAAGTCCGCCTGACGAATTTCCTCAATCGCTTCTGGTAATGGTTCAATTTGCTCTGGCGTGAGAAACACTTTTTTGATTCGTTTCCCTGAATACGGAATTTTCGATTCACCAGACACAACCGTTCCGTCTTCCATTTCAGCGTGTAAAACGACGCTTTTATTCGCTGCTGGGAGCACTTTTCCACGAACGTTCAACACTTTGCTCATTTCACGAACCGCGCGGACAAAGTCGCCTGTAATTGATGTCATCGCCGCTAAAATTAAATTTCCTAACGAATGTCCCGATAACCCATTTCCATTCTCAAATCGGTGCTGAAACAGCTCGACAACGAGCGGCTCGACATCCGAAAGTGCAGCGAGCACGTTGCGAATATCACCAGGCGGCGGCATGTCAAGTTCATCGCGCAATCGCCCTGAACTTCCTCCGTCGTCAGCAACCGTCACAATCGCAGTAATATCAACGGCGTATTGTTTTAATCCTCTAAGCAGTACAGGCAGTCCTGTTCCGCCACCAATGATGACAATCTTCGGATGCTGTTTTGTGCTCATGAATGTTTTTCCTTCCTCTTTTCCATATCACGATGAGAGACATGTGTTTTATAATCGCTCGCAAAGTAGTTCGCAATATATTCCGCAAGCGCCACCGAACGATGTTGGCCGCCCGTGCAACCGATGGCGATGACGAGCTGGCTTTTTCCTTCTCGTTTATAATGCGGCAACATAAACGCTAATAAATCCGTTGCTTTTTCCAAAAACTTTTGTGTTTCGTGCCACTTCAGCACATAAGAAGCGACTTCTTCATCCAATCCTGTTTTCGGACGCATATGGTCGATGTAATGTGGGTTCGGCAAAAAACGCACATCAAACACTAAATCGGCATCAATCGGCAATCCGTATTTAAACCCAAACGATACGACATTGACGGTAAACGGTTGCTGCTTATTTGCTGAGAATTGCTGCAAAATTTTTTCACGCAACTCCCGCGGTTTTAAATCGGACGTATCGTAAATGATTTGCGCCCTTCCTTTTAACTCTTCTAACAACTGCCGCTCTAACCGAATTCCTTCTAGTGGCAACCCGTTCGGTGCAAGCGGATGGGTGCGCCGCGTTTCTTTGTAGCGAGCTACAAGCGTATCGTCTTTCGCATCTAAAAATAAAATTTGCGGAGTCACCCACGAACGCTCGGCTAAATCGTCCAGCGCTGCAAATAAACTGTCAAAAAAGTCGCGACTCCGCAAATCCATCACAAGCGCGACTTTATTCATTTTATTCCCTGATTCTTTTATTAACTCCAAAAATTTCAGCAACAACGTCGGCGGCAAATTATCGACACAAAAAAAACCTAAATCTTCAAAACTTTGAATCGCTACCGTTTTCCCTGCACCGGACATTCCGGTAATAATGACCATTTGAATGTCGCTTGAACCCGTGCTCATTGTCCTCCCCCTCTCAACTTGGGTCTAGCCGATACGAAAGCAACTGAAAATCTTCGGTATATACAAATGTGCCATACATCATTCCTGACCCTTTTAGCACATGATCGAAAATATAGTAATCACCTGGCGCCATTGGCAGTTCATGAATCGTTTCCTCCGCATGCCACGCGAGCGTCCCTTCCTCACAGTGTGACACAAGTTCTCCAGCAAACTGTTCGGCTAAAAACGTAAACATCATCCATTCGGAAACCACTTCTTCACCGCTTTTTATGACGATGGTAAAAACGCCTTTTAATTCTGGACAGGTTACGTTAATGCCCGTTTCCTCACGATATTCACGAATGCATGCTTCCCGAACCGTTTCGCCTTGTTCCATTTTTCCGCCAGGTGCGACCCACCAGCCGCGCCGCGGTTTTTGCAACAACAACACTTTTCCATTGTTTCGTAAAATGCAATTTGTCACCCGTTGCAATTCGTTCACCTCAACACTGCAATCAATGCTGTTTCCTTATATTATACTACGCTGAGCCAGTTCATGCCAGCTATAGTCCCTTCGAAAAAAGAAGCACGGGAAAGCGCCCGTGCTTGAAAAGGATTTATATAAAAGGGGGTCAATTACTTACTTTTATCTTACAGGAAAACTATTTCAATCGTGTTACAGTGGAGTTAAACATATATTACGTTTTCGTTAACAAATTATTTCGCGTTTAACGCTTCTTTTAGTTCCTCGACATAATGTTGCGCGCTTTGGGCGGCAATGCTTCCATCGCCAGTGGCGGTGACAATTTGGCGCAACGTTTTTTCCCGTACATCACCGGCGGCAAAAATGCCCGCCACTTTCGTTTCCATTTGTTCGTTTGTGACAATGTAGCCGTTCTCGTTTGTAATACCAAGATTCGCAAACGGCTGTGATAGCGGCACCATGCCCACATAAATGAAGACGCCGTCGCACGGAAATTCTCGCTCTTCGCCAGTTTGCGTATTTATAAGTGTCACACTCCCGACTTTTCCGTCTTTTTCGTTAATTTGTTTTATCGTATGGTTCCAAATAAAATCGATTTTTTCATTGGCAAACGCACGGTCTTGCAAAATTTTCTGCGCCCTCAATTTATCGCGCCGATGCACAATCGTTACTTTATTGGCAAATCGCGTTAAATACACGCCTTCTTCTACCGCCGAATCGCCGCCGCCGACAACGACAAGGTCTTTTCCTTTGAAAAATGCCCCGTCGCAAACGGCGCAATACGAAACACCGCGCCCGCTCAATTCTGCTTCCCCTGGAACGCCAAGTTTTTTATATTGTGCACCAGTTGCAATAATAATTGCCCGCGCTTTATATTCTTTATTACCGACAACAATCGTCTTATATTCTTTGCCGTCGATGACGTCTTTCACATCACCGTAAGCATATTCCGCTCCAAATTTTTTCGCATGTTCAAACATTTTGGTTGCTAATTCTGGTCCTAAAATATGATCATACCCTGGGTAGTTTTCCACATCTTCTGTATTTGCCATTTGTCCGCCTGGCACCCCGCGCTCAATCATTAATGTCGACATATTTGCGCGAGACGTATATACCGCAGCGGTCATCCCCGCTGGACCTGCCCCAATAATAATGACATCATAAATTTTTTCTTCTGACACGTTTTCCCACTCCCTTATGATTCTCTTCTGCGTTATTGTTTCCTTCTTCTTTATCGTATATAACAAACGAATAAACGTCTAATAGTTTGCTCACGATAGCCATTGCCGCACTTTTTTCACATATTTTTGCACGGTCGCAGAAGAAATATCGTATTTTTGTGCCATCATTTTTTGCGTCACTGACTGCCCTTGCATTTGTCTCCATACGTATTCCGTTGCTGCCGCCCATGCGCAATGATTCACAAAATGCAGCTCGGTAGTGGAGGCATGAAGAAAGACGCGAAACCATGTGATATGGAGTTGTTCGTCGGCAAGCAAATTTCGTTGCCATAATTCGTCCATCACTGCGTAACCGTCAGAAACGAAGGAGGGAACTTCCTTATCTGAATAAAAAATATAGTCTGCGAATGCTTGGACTTGCGTTGGCAACTCACTTTTTACCCGTTGGTAACCGATCAGTTCATCAGCTGTAAGCGATTTGCTCATCATATATAACCCGTACAACACTTCCGCTATATCGGTACTCGTCAGCCATCGCATAAGTTTGCTGGACACAGCCCACGGCTCTTGTCCAAACTTTTCCGAGCTTTGCTCCATCGCTTTTCCCCATGCCGTTTTCGCAAGCTGCTCATGGCCGGTATAATATGCCGAATACGAAAGCCAATAGTAAAACGAATAGTCGCCGTCAAAACCAATTTTGTATAAATGACGGAGCCATTTAAATGCAAGGTCAAATCGACCAATGAGCGCGAACGTCGCCCCTAGTTTATAGCGATGCTCCGTTAAAAATGGATGGACGCACGCTAATTGTTCAGCGAGATCCGCCACGTCTTCTTCCGCGCGCAAATAATGCGAAAAAACAAGACGGTTGCAAAGCGCGTGCAAGTTGCCGGGATTTTTTTCAAGCACCTCTTGAAGAATTTGTTGTGCCTGCTCTGTATCCCCCATATAAAAATACGCAAGCGCTAAGTTGTTGTATGCGGACCAAAATTCCGGATATTCCCCTATAATCGCCTTCAGTGCGTCGATCGCAGCAAGAAACTCACCTTTTTCTAACAATGTCCGTGCCTTTTCTTGCTTCATAATCAAATCTTCTTGGTCGTCTAGCGCTTCTTGTTCGATGCTCAATAAATCGATTAAATCTTCCACTTCCTCGACGAAGCTGCCGTCGGGCTCTCGTTCTAAATATTTTTCAGCATAGTTCATTGCCTCGCGAAACAAGCCGAGATGGGCGTAGTTATTAGCTAAAAAGTAAAAACATTCGTTCATGTCCGAGTCTAATTCAGTGACAATTTTCAATAACCATTCGTTCGACGCCTGATATTCGCCTAACTCCGAGAGCACAACCGCCAGTTGACAGGCAAACATCGCCTCATTCCCCTCTAGATGCACTGCCCGCTCTAAATATTTTTTCGCTTTATATAACTCGCGGCGCCGATACGCACGTAACCCTTTCGTAAAATAATAGTCTCCGCTCTGAATGAACGGAATGACCTTCGTTGTCGATCGCTTCGTTTTGAATCGTTTGTTCATCTATTCCTCCATACTCCTTTGAATTCACCGAAAAGAAGTATATCACATTCTTTTGTCCAACAGAAACATTTCCAACAAAAATAAGAAAAGCCAGCCCATCTTCCAATGATGGACTAGCTTCCGTTCACTTGCCTGCATGCCGTTCGGTTAAGACCTCAAGCACCTCGTCGAGCGGCAGCTTCTGTTCTCGCAACAAGACAAGCAAATGATACAGTAAATCGGCTACTTCCCATTTCAGCTCTTCCGAGTTGCGATTTTTCGCGGCAATAATCACCTCCGCCGCTTCTTCGCCGACTTTCTTTAATATTTTATCGACACCTTTTTCAAACAAATACGTCGTATAAGCTCCTTCTGGACGTTCCGCTTCTCTTGCCGCGATCACCTTTTCTAGTTCATTAATAATCGCAAAACGCTGTGCCGATCGCTCAACGTGTTCCCCACTGATCCGGTTCGAAAAGCACGAATAACTTCCTGTGTGGCAAGCCGGTCCCGCCGGTTCCACGAGAACGAGCAACGCATCGCAATCGCAATCGTAGCGCATCTCGACAATGCGCTGCGTATGACCGGACGTCTCCCCTTTATGCCAAAGCGCTTGGCGCGAGCGGCTGTAAAACCACGTTTCGCCTGTTTCCATCGATTTTTGCAACGACTGTTTATTCATATACGCTAACGTTAACACTTCTTTGCTTTGTGCGTCTTGGACAATGACAGGCACAAGCCCTTGCTCGTTAAAGCGGATATCATTCATCGGACGTTCACCCCTTGCTTTCGCAAATACTGTTTCACTTCTCGCACCGACGTTTCTTTATAATGAAAAATCGAGGCAGCCAACGCAGCATCCGCTTTTCCTTCGACGAACGCAGCGAGGAAATGTTGCGCGCTTCCTGCTCCGCCGGAGGCGATGACCGGAACGGATACCGCTTCACTCACCGTTTTTGTCAACGCTAAATCAAAGCCGTTTTTCCCGCCATCGCAATCCATGCTCGTCAATAAAATTTCGCCAGCACCTCGCGCTACCGCTTCTTGCGCCCATTCGACGACTTCTCGTTCGGTAGCATTGCGCCCGCCGTGCGTATATACACGCCAAGAACCGATTGTTTCGTCATATTTCGCATCAATCGCCACAACGATGCATTGCGAACCAAAAAAGTCGGCGCCTTCATTAATAAGCTGAGGATTTTTCACAGCTGCTGTATTGAGCGACACTTTGTCTGCTCCCGCGCGCAAAATTTTTTTCATATCGTCAAGCGAGTTAATGCCACCGCCAACCGTAAATGGAATTGCCAGCTGCGCTGCCACTTGCTCTACGACTTCCACCATCGTTTTCCGTCCTTCATGCGAAGCGGAAATGTCTAAAAAAACTAACTCATCGGCGCCTTGTTCATCGTAAAACTTCGCCAATTCCACTGGATCGCCGGCATCGCGCAATTGCACGAATTGCACGCCTTTCACGACGCGGCCGTCTTTTACATCCAAACATGGAATAATCCGCTTTGTAATCATTACTGCACCACCTTTAACGCTTCTGCGAGCGTAAATTGCTTCGTATACAACGCTTTGCCGACAATCGCCCCGACAACGCCGTCCGCGGTATATGCCGCCAACGTCCGCAAATCTTCAAGTGAACTGATCCCCCCAGAAGCAATAACGCGCTTTCCTGTCGCGCGCGCCATTTCAACCGCCGCATGAACATTCGGCCCCGATAGCATGCCATCAGTGGCAATATCAGTAAAAATGAACGTTTCCGCACCAGCCTCTGCCAGTTCTTTTCCGAGTTCGGTTGCCTTGACATTCGACGTATTCAGCCATCCTTCTGTCGCCACAAATCCGTTTTTCGCATCAATGCCAATGACGATGCGCTCACCGTAAAGCGACAACATCTTTTTGACAAACGGCGGATTGGCGATGGCGGCACTGCCTAAAATGACGCGGGCAACCCCATTTTCCAAATAATACGCCACATCTTCTTCCGTGCGAATGCCGCCGCCGATTTGCACGTTGACGTTTAAATGACGGACGACTTCGAGCACAAAGCGGTCATTCACGCGCTTTCCTTCTTTTGCCCCATCCAAATCGACCATATGGATCCATTGTGCGCCTTGTTCGGCAAACAAGCGCGCCATTTCAAACGGTGAATCGCCGTAGACCGTTTCTTTATTATAGTCGCCTTGCAGTAGACGGACACATTTGCCGCCGCGCATATCAATCGCTGGATAAATCGTAAATGCCGCCATCACACTTTTCCCTCACCTTCGACGATGCTCGCATAGTTTTTTAATATTTTCATGCCGATTTCGCTACTTTTTTCTGGGTGAAATTGCGTGCCAAACACATGCCCTTTGCCGACAACGGCCGGGACGTCGACATCATATGTGCTGCTGGCCAAAACAACCGAATCGTCATCGGTATCGACATAATACGAATGGACGAAATACACGTACCCTTCTTCGACGTTCGTAAGCAGCGGGGACGGATGGCGAAATTGCAGGCGGTTCCAGCCCATGTGTGGCACTTTGTACGTTTCGCCGTTTGCGGTGACGCCCGGAAAACGAACGACGCGACCTTTTAACAGCTGTAATCCTTCCGTCAAGCCGTTTTCTTCACTTTCTTCAAACAACAGCTGCATCCCAAGGCAAATGCCAAACAGCGGCATTCCCTCACGGACAGCAGCGCGGATAAAGGACGCCAAGCCCGTTTCGTTTAAAATGTGCATCGCATCGCGAAACGAGCCGACACCCGGCAAAATGAGGCCTTTCGTTTGTTTCAGTTGCTGCGGGTCGCTCGAAATGACATATTCATAGTTTAGTCGTTCTAACGCTTTACTGACGCTGTATAAGTTGCCCATCCCATAGTCAATAATACCGATCATTTACAACATTCCTTTCGTTGATGGAACTCCTTTGACGCGCGGGTCGATCATCGTCGCCTCGTCCAAGGCGCGCCCTAACGCTTTAAATACCGCTTCAATCATATGGTGCGTGTTATGACCATAATGAACAATCACATGCAAATTCATGCGTGCCTCTAAGGCGAGTTTCCATAAAAATTCATGCACTAACTCGACATCAAACGTTCCGACTTTTTGGCTTTTAAACTCGCCACGAAACTCAAAGTGCGGCCGGTTACTTAAATCGACGACGACTTGCGCCAACGCTTCATCCATCGGTACAAAGGCATTCCCATATCGTTTAATCCCTTTTTTATCACCGAGCGCCTCCCGTAGCGCCTGTCCTAAACAAATGCCAATATCTTCCGTCGTATGGTGGTCGTCAATATGTGTATCGCCTTTCGCTTTCACACGTAAATCAAATTGCCCGTGCTTCGCAAATAAATCGAGCATATGGGTTAAAAACGGCACCCCTGTGTCTAGTTGGGCGGTTCCTTGCCCATCAATCGTTAACTCGAGCTGAATGTCTGTTTCGTTGGTCGTCCGTGAAATGGTTGCTTTGCGCATTACTCGATCCCCCTTGCCTCAATCGCCCGCGCATGCGCCTCTAACCCTTCTGCTCTCGCAAACGCGGCAATTTTGCGTCCATTTTCTTTTAACGCTTGTTCACTATAAAAAATAATGCTTGATTTTTTTACAAATTCATCGACGCTTAAGCCGCTCGAAAACCTTGCTGTTCCGTTCGTCGGTAACACGTGGTTCGGACCGGCGAAATAATCGCCGACCGGCTCCGAGCTAAAGCGCCCTAAAAAAATCGCTCCGGCGTGGCGAATTTGTCCGAGAACGAGCAGCGGTTCTGCCGTCATTACTTCTAAATGCTCTGGCGCCAGCTCGTTGACGACCGCAATCGCTTCTTCTAGTGTGTCCGTCACATAAATCGCTCCGTATTGCGCAATGGAAGCTGCCGCAATGGCTTGACGCGGCAACGTTTGTAACTGCTTTTCCACTTCGTTCGCTACTTCAAGCGCCAGCTTCATCGAAGGAGTGACGAGAATGCTTGAAGCGCGCGCGTCATGTTCCGCTTGTGACAAAAGATCGGCCGCAATTTCGTTCGCTTTTGCTGTATCGTCTGCTAAAACGACAATTTCGCTCGGTCCAGCAATCATATCGATCGCTACTTGTCCAAACACTTCCCGCTTCGCTAACGCCACATAAATGTTGCCTGGACCAAAAATTTTATCGACTGGTTGAATCGTTTCTGTCCCGTATGCTAGCGCCGCAATCGCTTGGGCACCACCGACTTTATATATTTCTTTCACCCCAAGTTCATGCGCAGCGACTAATACGCCTGCAGGAAGCGTCCCTTGCTTATTCGGCGGGGAAACGATGACGATTCGTTGGACGCCTGCCACTTGGGCAGGAATGACGTTCATCAACACCGACGATGGGTACGCCGCCGTTCCGCCGGGAACGTACAAACCGACCGCATCAAGCGGTGTCACTTTTTGTCCTAACATCGTTCCGTCTTCTTTTGTCATTATCCATGATTCGCGCTTTTGCCGCTCATGATAATCACGAATATTTGTGGCCGCTTCGCGTAGCACGTGAAGCAGTTCGTCGCTTATTTCACCATACGCTTCGTCGATTTCTTCTTTCGATACAAGAAAGTCGTCGATGGCTACTTTGTCAAATTGTTCCGTATATTTTCTTAATGCCGCATCTCCGTTCGTGCGTACATCATCGATAATAGTTTGTACCGCCCGCCGCTGCTCTTCCGTGCCGGACTCAATCGTCCGCCGCAGCGAAAGCTGCCCAGTTACCCGTTCAATTTTCATTTTGCTCCCTCCTGCGTATGGATTAGCTTGCGATCACCGCTGTCAATCGTTCGACTAGTTCATCAATTTTTTCATCTTTCATGCGATAGCTAACTGGATTGACAATGAGACGCGATGTGACGTTGGCAATCGTTTCAAACTCGACTAGGCCATTTTCTTTTAACGTCCGTCCGGTCGACACGATATCTACAATCCGATCCGCCAGCCCGATTAACGGTGCGAGTTCAATCGATCCGTTGAGCGGGATGATTTCCACTTGTTCTCCTTGCTCGCGAAAATAGCTGGAAGCGATGTTCGGGTATTTCGTCGCTACGCGCGGTGCAATATCGTTCAAACGGCTGTTTGGAAGACCCGCCACCGCCAAACGGCATTGGCTAATGTGCAAATCCAACAATTCATATACGTCACGCTCTTCTTCGAGCAATACGTCTTTTCCCGCAATCCCTAAATCCGCTACCCCATGTTCGACATAAGTGACGACATCCATCGGTTTTGCCAAAATAAAACGCATATCTTCTTCGGGAATGTCAATCATCAATTTGCGTGATTCCGCAAATTCAGGCGGAAGCGCATAACCTGCTTTGCGCAACAATTCGAGCGCTTCTTCAAAAATGCGTCCTTTCGGCATCGCAATCGTCAACATCGCCTTATTCCTCCTTTCCCGCTCGACCGAGCAAATAGGTGATCGCTCCATAGCGTTTGCTGTAAGCATCAATATCCCGAATGCCGGCGATATGTTGCAACACGACTTTTTTGCCATCGCGCCGCTTTTCATTCGCCAATTCAATCGCCTCGGCAAACCGTTCTTGGCTGAACACGATGCATTCGATCTCGCTTTCGACCGCTGCTTCTGGCAATGCTTCAATGAGGCGATCGAGGCGAATACCAAACCCAGTCGCCGGCGCTTTGCACGAAAATTTTTCAAGCAGCTCATCGTAACGTCCCCCGTTTCCAAGCGGAAAACCGACGCCGTCGGCATATACTTCAAACAAAATGCCAGTGTAATAGCTCATATGGCTGACGAGCGTCATATCCATTTTTACCGTATCCGCTACGCCAAACAATCGGAGGGCGTTCCATAGCTCCGCAAGTTCTTCGACCGCTTTTATCCCCGCCTCCGTCTGTACTAGTTCGCGGGCGCTCGCAAGCACTTTAGCATCCCCACGCAGTTCAAGTAGCTTTAATAGCCGTTGCTGATCGATCGATGAAAGCGGCAACGATTTGACATGGTTGCGGTAGCCGACGTAATTTTTTTCATATAAAAAGCGGCGCAACACGTTCGCCCGTTCTTCATTGCCTAAAATGTCGACGAACAGCGCATTGACGTAGCCGATATGCCCAACCGCCACTGCAAACCGCTCCAACCCTGTTTTTTCTAACGCGGCGATCATCAAGCGAATCACTTCGGCATCAGCGGTCACAGTGCCATCACCGATGCACTCAACGCCGATTTGTTCAAACTCTGCCGGACGGCCGCCTTCGCGTTGCTGGGCGCGGAACACGTTCGCATGGTACGCCAAGCGAAGCGGATTGCCATGCTGGTAAAGACGAGAAGCGGCTAAACGGGCGATTGGTGCTGTCATATCAGGGCGCAACACAAGCGTATGCCCTTGTTGATCCAAAAGTTTAAACAATTGATGGTCCGCGATCGCCGAAGCCGAACCGACCGTTTCGTAATATTCTAATGTCGGCGTTTCAATAAACTCGTATCCCCATTGTTCAATTTCGTTCGTCATCGCTTGACGGACACGTTTTTTGACTTTATATAAAAACGGCAATGTATCGCGCATGCCGAGCGGTTTTTCAAATGTAAATAACTTTGACATGTCCACACGTCCTTTTTAAAATACTTTAGTTTGCTAATATGGTAGAGAAGTGAAGTTACTTGTAGTTTACTCTTCCTTTTGACATACGTCAACTATAAAAAAGCGGAGGAGGATGTGAGTTCGAAGCTAGACATCGATTCAAGATTCTAATACTTTCTTACCTTAAAAAAATGCATTCTACCTATTGGTTAGAATGCATCTCTTGCTGGCGGATGACGCGCATCGGATTGCCGGCTACGAAAGCGCCGGCCGGTACGTCTTTATGAACGAGCGTGCCAGCGCCGACAACCGCACGGTCACCGATCGTCACGCCGGGCAAAATTGTTGTGTTAGCGCCGATCATCACTTCATCGCCGATGACGACCGGACCGAGTCGATATTCATTAATCAAATATTCGTGCGCTAAAATCGTCGTATTGTAGCCGATAATCGAATGGTTTCCGATTTTGATTTTTTCGGGAAACATAATATCCGGCATGACCATAAAAGCAAGCGCTGTTTTCTCGCCAATTTCCATACCTAGAAACGTACGGTATAGCCAATTTTTTAGTGACATAAACGGCGTATAGCGCCCGATTTGAATGACGATGACATTTTTAAACACTTTCCAAAAGGAAACCGTCCGATAAATTTGCCAAAGCGAATTCGCACCCGATACCGGATATTTCGTCGTTCGTCTCAAACTGATTCCACCCCTACAATGCGCAATAAATCGCTCATTTTTTCGAGCATAAAATCCGGCTCATACTTTTCTAAGTATTCCCGTCCTTTAATCGCCCATGCGACCCCAGCCGTTTTTGTTCCCGCTTGTTTCCCGGCTAAAATATCGTGATAATTATCGCCAACCATGAGCGCTTCTTCCGGTTTAGAATCGAGCAATTCAAGCGCCTTTAAAATCGGCTCTGGGTGCGGTTTAGCGTTTTTTACATCATCAAGCCCGACGACACAATGGAAAAACGGATCGAGTTTCGTCCGCTTTAATCCCATGATCGCCGTCGCATTAATTTTCGTCGTCACGACCCCTAAGCGAAAACCATTTCGGTGCAATGCCGCAATCGTTTCGTACACCGTTTCGTATTCCCTCACCAGCGCATCGTGCTGCGCATGATTAAAGGCGCGGTATGTCGCAATCATTTCTTGCACGTGCGCTTCATCGCGATCAAGCGAAACAAACGTATCATACAGCGGCGGACCGATAAACGGTAGCACATCTTCCCGCTTATATTTTCCCGGATAGTACGTTTCTAACGTATGTAAAAACGACTGAATAATGAGCTCGTTTGTGTCGATTAACGTGCCGTCTAAATCAAATAAAATCGTGCGAATATTCATCAAACAGCTTCCTTTCTTCTCGTTTGTACAATGCGATTCCAAGTGAAGCTAGCGGCAACCGTCAATATAATAGCCGTTGTGAGGCGAATGAGCAACAGCGGCCATACCGGAATGCCGAGCGGCACGAACAATAACGTGTCTTCGACAACAGCATGACAAGCGGAAAGAAAAAGGAACGCGAGCGTGACATCTTTTTTCGATACGCCGTCTTCTTTTACCGCTTGAATCATCACTCCTGCTCCATACGCCAGCCCGAATAAAAGCCCTGCCGCCAGCGTCATCGACGTATTTTCTTTCATCCCAAGCACTTTCGTGACCGGAGCCATCCAGCGAGAGAATACGTCAAGCCATTTCAAATCTTTTAGCACTTGAATGCCGACCATTAATGGAATGACGATCATCGCTAATTGAACGATACCAACAAACGCTTTTTGAACACCAGCGAGAATGACATCGCTCCAACTCGTGAGTTGTTCCCCTGAATTAGAAATAAAGCCGTACTGGGCGATGTCGTTTCCGCCTTGCCAAGCAAGATGAATGAAAAAAGCAGAGACGATCGCTAAGCTTACACGAACAGCTACCGCTAACACAACGTTGACTCCGACTTTCCCCGCAACAGTCACTTCGACAAGCAAGTTGTGTGAAAACGACAGCATGACAGCTAAAATCAACACTTCTTTCACCGTCAAATGAAGCGTCAAGATCGCACCGATTCCCGCATATAAATTTAAAAAATTCCCAAGTACAAGCGGAATCGCCGCATCGCCGGGCAAGCCGATCCATCCCATCAATGGCGCTACAAGTTTTATGAGCCATTGCAAAATTGGCGTATGCTGCAATAACGATACGATTAGCGTAACTGGGAAAATGATTTTACCAAGCGTCCACGTCGTTTTGACACCCACATCCAATCCTTTTTTGATCGTCTCCAACAACCTCGTTCTCTCCTTTTCTAGTCTAAATAACGCTCCTCCGCTAATCCTTTTGCTCTCCGGACAATCCAAATGCTTACGGCAAGCAAAATCAACGAAATCGACATCACTTGGGCAATGCGAAGATGGGCCGTCAACATTAAACTATCGGTGCGCATTCCTTCAATAAAGAAACGGCCGATCGAATACCAAATAAGGTAGCTTAAAAACAGCTCCCCGCGCCGCAAATTGACACGACGAAGCAAAAGAAGCAAGCAAAACCCTGTAATATTCCAAATCGATTCGTACAAAAACGTCGGATGATAATATTGCCCATCAATATACATTTGGTTAATAATAAAATCTGGCAAATGCAACCGTTCTAAAAACTCTCTCGTCACTGGTCCGCCGTGCGCTTCCTGATTCATAAAGTTTCCCCAGCGGCCGATCGCCTGTCCTAAAATAATGCTTGGTGCTGCAATATCTGCGAGCTTCCAAAACGATAGCCTGCGCCGTTTCGCAAACACAATGCCTGTCACGATCGCCCCGATAAGCCCACCGTGGATCGCTAGCCCTCCTTCCCAGATTTTCGGGATATCCCAAAGGTGCCGCGAATAATATTCCCATTCAAACAAGACATAATAGGCACGCGCGCATATAATCGCAATCGGCACTGCCAGCAACACAAGGTCAACAAACGTTTCTTTCGATAGCCCGCGCCGGACAGCTTCCCTTGTCGCAAGCCACAATCCTAACAATACGCCAGTACCGATAATAACCCCGTACCAATAAATCGTAATCGGACCAAGATGCAAAAATACGCGATCTAATGGCTGAATCGATGCCTCCAACAACTTCTCCCCCTTTATTCGTAATCGTGTTCCCCGTCTTCAATTGCATCTGTAAGCCGTGCAGAAAATTCTTCCGCAGCGTTAACCCCCATTCGCTTCAAGCGGAAATTCATCGCTGCCACTTCAATAATGACCGCCAAGTTGCGACCAGGGCGAACTGGAATCGTCAGTTTTGTCACGTTGGTATCAATAATTTTTACTTTTTCTTCTTCAAGCCCTAATCGGTCATATTGTTTGTTCGGATCCCAAAGCTCTAAATCAATGACTAACGAAATCCGTTTATGCGTCCGAACCGCTCCGGCGCCAAACAGCGTCATCATATTAATAATGCCAAGACCACGAATTTCTAGTAAATGCTCAATAAGTTCTGGTGCACTGCCGACGAGCACCCCTTCGTCTTCTTGTCGAATTTCCACACAGTCGTCCGCCACGAGCCGATGTCCGCGTTTCACTAATTCAAGCGCCGTTTCGCTTTTACCGACCCCACTTTTTCCGGTAATCAATACGCCAACCCCATATACATCGACTAATACACCGTGAACAGCTGTCGTCGGCGCGAGCTTGCTTTCTAAAAAGTTCGTCAACCGGCTCGAAAGGCGCGTCGTTTTCATCGTTGAACGCATCACTGGAACCGAATGCCGCTCTGATGCCTCGATTAGCTCCATCGGCACCTCTAACCCACGCGATACAATAATGCCGGGCGTAATGTCTGTACAAAGCTTTTCCATCCGAATTTTCTTTTCACGCGGATTTAATTTCTCAAAAAACGAAAGTTCCGTTTTCCCTAATAATTGAATCCGCTCCGCTGGATAATAGGCAAAATAACCGGCCATTTCAATGCCGGGACGGGACAAGTCGCTTGTCGTAATCGGACGGTGAATTCCCTCCGCCCCGCTAATCAGCTCTAATTGAAATTTTTCGATTAAATCTTTCGTCCGCACTTTTGGCACACAAACCCCTCCTTTGCTTTCTTCATTGTAACACTTTTCCGCGTACGTGTGAAAAAAGAAAACGTTCACGCCAAAGCGGAACGTTTTAATCATTGTTACTGATCGCATCAATAACCATATGGAAAAGGGAAATCGCTAAGGAAGCAAACAAAGCAGCGCCAAATCCGTCAATCGTAAACAAATCTCCCATCAACCATGACGTTAGCCAAAGGGTGATGGCGTTAATCACAAATAAAAATAACCCGAACGTTAAAACGGTTACCGGAAGCGTAAGCAAAATAAGGACAGGCTTCACTACAATATTTAATACCGACAGCAAAAAACTAGCGACTAGCGCAGCGCCGATACCTGATAAATGAATCGACTGAAAATAACCGGCAAGAGCCAATAACAGTACAGCATTGACGATAATATGCGCTATCCATCTCATGATTTCACCTCATTTGGAATGATGAAAATCGCCAATACGTATAAAAAAGCAAACGGCATCACCCCTGTTATTAGAAGAAGTGCGACAAAAAGGAGCCGAACGACCGTCGCATCCATTTGCACATATTGCGCAATGCCACTTAATACCCCTGCCAACACCCGGTCATGCAGCGGACGAACTAATGTTTTCATTGGTAATTTCCTCCTGTTTCCTGCAATACTTTAATCCCTTTTATAATATTCCAAACGGCAACAATGACATGCGCAAGCCCTCCACCTAACGCTCCGAGCAGCCACCAGCCGAAAAAGGCGTCGTTTTGACTCATGCCAAGGACGATGACCATTATAGCGCTAAAGACAAACAGCGCTACCGGAATGCAGTGCGACAAAAACGACGCTTTCGCATGTTGCTTGACGCGCGCCTGCTTTGTCACAAAATAGACGATGAGCGGAAATAAAAACGGAGCGAACAACACACTAAAATAACATAACGCTGCAATGAGTTTATTCCCTTCCATTCGTTCCATCCCCTTTCGTTGTTACTTATACATACGATACGCATAAGAAAAAGTTTCATCAAACATCAGAACGATTATAAACAAGAAGATGACTCCCTACCCGTGAAAGAGGGACTTGTTGGTCTAAAGAAAAGACGCCGAGCATTATCTGCTCGGCACTTCGTACAAAGCGTGCATTCGTTCGCGGTCGCGCGCTAAAATCGGCTGCAAATAACGACCAGTATGGGAACGTTCGACTTGTGCTACTTCTTCCGGCGTTCCAACCGCCACAATTTGCCCGCCTTGGTCTCCGCCTTCTGGTCCAAGGTCAATAATATAGTCGGCGGTCTTGATCACATCGAGATTATGCTCAATCACCAACACCGTATCGCCGTTATCGACAAGCCGCTGCAACACTTTTAACAAACGGGCGATGTCATCGACGTGCAGCCCGGTCGTTGGTTCATCCAAAATGTACAGCGTCCGACCGTTGGAGCGGCGGTGCAATTCGGAAGCGAGCTTCACCCGCTGCGCTTCGCCGCCGGATAAAGTCGTCGCCGGCTGGCCAAGTTGAATATACCCTAAGCCGACATCGTAAATCGTCTGTAATTTCCGCTTAATTTTCGGGATATTTTCAAAAAACGCAAGTGCATCTTCGACCGTCATCTCTAGCACTTCGGCGATATTTTTGTCTTTATATTTCACTTCGAGCGTTTCGCGGTTATATCGTTTGCCGTGGCATACTTCACATGGAACGTACACATCTGGCAAAAAGTGCATTTCGATTTTAATGATCCCATCGCCACGGCACGCTTCACAGCGCCCGCCTTTCACATTAAAACTGAATCTTCCTTTTTGATAGCCACGTACTTTCGCTTCATTCGTCGCCGCAAACACTTCACGAATGTCATCAAAGACGCCCGTGTACGTCGCTGGGTTTGAACGGGGTGTCCGTCCGATTGGCGACTGGTCGATATCGATAACTTTCTCTAAATGTTCGATGCCACGAATTTCTTTGTGCTCTCCCGGTTTGGCTTTGGCACGCTGCAATTTTTGCGCGAGCGCTTTATGCAAAATTTCGTTCACAAGCGTACTTTTCCCTGAGCCGGACACACCCGTTACCGCAATAAACGTCCCGAGCGGAATTTTCACGGACACGTTTTTTAAATTGTTTTCTTTAGCACCAATAATTTCAAGCCAACGTCCATCTGGCTGGCGACGCTCCGTAGGCAATGGAATAAATTTCTTTCCTGATAAATATTGTCCAGTGAGTGAGTTCGGGTCGTTCATGACTTCTTGCGGTGTTCCGGCAGCAACAACTTGCCCACCGTGAATGCCAGCACCTGGTCCAATATCAATCAAATAATCTGCTGCGAGCATCGTATCTTCGTCATGTTCAACGACGATGAGCGTATTGCCAATGTCACGCATGCTTTTTAGCGTCGCAATTAATCGGTCATTATCGCGCTGATGCAGTCCAATCGACGGCTCGTCCAAAATATACAATACTCCTGTCAAGCGCGAACCGATTTGCGTCGCTAAGCGAATGCGCTGCGCTTCCCCACCGGAAAGCGTGCCAGCTGAACGGTTTAACGTCAAATAGTCGAGACCGACGTTTTGCAAAAAGCCAAGCCGTTCGATAATTTCACGCAAAATCATATGGGCGATTTTTTGTTCTTTTTCACTCAGCTTGAGCGTTCGGAAAAACTCGAGCGCTTCGGTGACAGAAAACGCCGTCACTTCTCCAATATGTTTGCCGCCGATGAATACGGCTAAGCTTTCTTTCTTCAGCCGGTTGCCTTTACATGTCGGACATGATTGTTCTGCCATATATTTTTCCATTTGTTCGCGAACATAATCGGAACTCGTTTCACGATAGCGACGTTCAATGTTAGGAATGACGCCTTCAAATTCGATGTAGTTTTCGCGAACTTGGCCAAAATCATTTTCATAGCGAAAATAAATTTTTTCGCCGTTGCTGCCATATAGCAAGCGATCGAGCTGCTCTTTCGGCAGTTCTTTTACCGGCATGTCCATATCGATATCGTAATGGCGGCATACCGCTTCTAATAGTTGCGGATAATATTGCGAGCTTTGCGGCTCCCACGGCGCAATCGCGTGCTCACGGAGCGTCAACTCCTCGTTTGGAATGACTAAATCGCGGTCGACTTCTAATTTCGCCCCTAAGCCATCGCATTCTGGGCAAGCACCGTATGGGCTGTTGAACGAAAAAAGGCGCGGCTCTAAATCGCCGATGGAAAAGCCACAATGCGGACATGCGTGGTGTTCGCTAAATAGCAGCTCTTCTTCCCCGATGACGTCGATAATCACTTTTCCATCGGCTAATTTTAACGCCGTCTCAAGCGAATCGGCTAGGCGCGAAGCAATGCCTTCTTTTACAACAAGGCGATCGACGACAATTTCTATAGAATGTTTTTTATTTTTTTCTAGAAGAATGTCATCCGTTAGTTCCCGCATTTCCCCGTCGATGCGTACACGTACGTATCCTTGTTTTTTCATGTCTTCAAGCGTTTTCGCATGCGTCCCTTTCCGCCCAGAAACAACCGGTGCTAATACTTGGATTTTTGTTCGCTCTGGATATGATAAAATGCGGTCCACCATTTGTTCAATCGTTTGCGACGTAATCTCAATGCCATGCGTCGGACAAACAGGTCTGCCGATGCGGGCAAACAAAAGGCGCAAATAATCGTAAATTTCTGTCACCGTCCCGACTGTTGAACGCGGGTTACGGCTCGTCGTTTTTTGGTCAATCGAAATGGCAGGGGACAACCCTTCAATCGCGTCGACATCCGGTTTATCCATTTGTCCTAAAAATTGGCGAGCATACGCCGAAAGCGACTCGACATAGCGACGCTGCCCTTCGGCGTAAATCGTATCAAACGCAAGCGACGATTTCCCCGAGCCGGATAAGCCCGTCAGCACGACAAGCTGATCGCGCGGAATTTCGACGTCAATGTTTTTTAAATTGTGCGCCCGCGCCCCTTTAATAATGATTTTATCTAGTGCCATCGTTCTCACCTTTCCGCTTTTAGTTCAAACAGTAAGTCACGCAGTTCCGCAGCGCGTTCGAAATCCAACGCTTTCGCCGCTTCTTTCATTTCTTTTTCTATATTGGCAATAAGTTTTTCTCGTTCTTTTTTCGTTAGCTTTTGCGCTTGTTTTGCTTCATATGGTTCTTGCTGCTCCGCAGCATATGTCGCCCGAATCAAATCACGAACTTCTTTTTTAATCGTTTGTGGAACGATGCCATGTTCGCGGTTGTACGCTTCTTGTATCGCTCGGCGCCGCTTCGTTTCGTTCATCGCGATTTCCATCGATTTGGTGATCGTATCCGCGTACATAATCACATGCCCGTTCGCGTTGCGCGCCGCGCGGCCAATTGTTTGGATAAGCGAACGCTCTGAACGCAAAAATCCTTCTTTATCAGCATCTAAAATTGCCACAAGCGATACTTCTGGAATATCTAGCCCTTCGCGTAATAAGTTAATGCCGACGAGCACGTCGTATTTCCCTAATCGCAAGTCGCGAATAATTTCAATCCGTTCTAATGTTTTAATTTCCGAATGCAAGTATGCGACTTTTATGCCAATGTCTTTTAAATAGTCGGTCAAATCTTCTGCCATTTTTTTCGTCAATGTCGTCACGAGCGTCCGTTCATTCCGCTGGATGCGTTCGTGAATTTCGCTGACTAAATCGTCAATTTGCCCACCAATTGGACGGACATCAATCGTCGGGTCAAGAAGACCCGTCGGACGGATAATTTGCTCGACGACTTCCGGACAGTGTTCTAGTTCGTACGGTCCTGGGGTTGCGGATACGTAAATGGCTTGATTGATTTTTTGTTCAAACTCATCAAACGTCAACGGTCGGTTATCGAGTGCGGATGGTAGGCGGAAGCCATGGTCAACAAGCACTTGTTTCCGCGCTTTATCTCCGTTATACATCCCACGAATTTGCGGCACCGTCACGTGCGATTCATCAATGACGATAAGAAAATCGTCTGGGAAGTAGTCAAGCAGCGTATACGGCGTCGAACCAGGCGGACGGAGCGTTAAGTGGCGGGAGTAGTTCTCAATCCCGGAACAAAAGCCCATTTCCCGCATCATTTCTAAATCATAGCGCGTCCGCTGTTCCAACCGCTGCGCTTCTAATAGTTTGCCTTGCGCTCTCAACTCCTCGAGCCGCTCTTGTAGTTCCTGTTCAATGTTTTCAATGGCGAGCTTGAGTTTTTCTTCGCGCGTGACGAAGTGCGAAGCTGGGAAAATTGCTACATGTTCCCGCTCACCAATCACTTCGCCTGTCAGTGCATCGACTTCACGAATCCGGTCAATTTCATCACCGAAAAATTCGATGCGAATGCAATGCTCATCGCGTGACACTGGAAAAATTTCGACGACGTCGCCGCGCACACGAAACGTTCCGCGCTGAAAATCAATGTCGTTGCGTGCATATTGCACATCGACAAGGCGGCGCAATAATTCATTCCGTTCGATTTCCATGCCGACGCGAAGCGAAACGACCAATTCTCGGTATTCTTCCGGCGATCCTAAGCCATAGATGCATGATACGCTCGCGACAATAATGACATCGCGCCGTTCAAATAGCGCCGATGTCGCTGAGTGCCTAAGTTTATCAATTTCATCGTTAATGCTTGCATCTTTTTCGATGTACGTATCCGTCTGCGGTACATACGCTTCCGGCTGATAATAATCGTAGTAGCTCACGAAATATTCGACCGCGTTGTTCGGAAAAAATTCTTTCAATTCGCTATATAATTGCCCTGCGAGCGTTTTATTATGTGCGATCACAAGCGTCGGTTTATTCACTCGTTGAATGACGTTGGAAATCGTAAATGTTTTTCCCGTTCCAGTTGCTCCTAATAACGTTTGGTGCTTGACTCCACGCTGAATCCCTTCGACAAGTTTTTCAATCGCTTGCGGCTGATCGCCGCGCGGCTCATAGGCAGACACTAACTCAAACCGATCGTTCACTGCACCAATCCTCCTATGCGCATTTATCCTATGTTTCATTGTATCATATCCAACAGTAAGATGCACAAAAATACGAACTGACATTCGTTTTTCCTCAAAAAAAAAGTGCCTCCCCCACCGGAAAGCACGTCACTTTTTTATATTTCGCACCATTTTCTCTGCCACTAAAAACCCTGCCATTGTCGAGGCGATGTCTGCAAAAATTTCATACCACTCGTTCGTATACCCCTTAATGTAAGAAGCGACTAACAACGCGGCAGTCAACAACGTCCCGACATAATGGTTGTACGTCACGCGCGTAAATAACAACACTAATAAAAACGGTACAATTAAGGCAATGATAAACCACATATAAAAAACTCCTTCTCTACACCGCTTCCGATGTCCATTTTTCCCGATCTCGTACAAACAATAACCCAAGCTCATGGTGTTCGTCTTCGTATAGCGCCCCTTGAACAAAGCGAATTTCTCCGTTTTCGTCCAACACTTCTAGCTTGCAATAGGCACGGTTAGGCTGGAGCGCTTCGTAAAACTCTTCTTCTGTGTTCACTGGTGTTCCGTTCACCTTGACAATGATTTCGCCGATTTTTAACGCCATTTTTTCCGCCTTTGACCCAGGAAGAATACCTAAAATGACGAGCCCGTGCGCCCGGTGCGCAAAATGCGGCGGTTGCGCTCGGTCTTGTGTATGTTGCCAAAACGCAAGCCACTCCCGTCCAAATAATGCAACAGCCGCCGCAACAATCGCAAGCACCCCGTACCAATAGCTAGCAAGCGCTAACACGCCAACGATAAGTCCAAGTAAACAGACGCGCTTCCCTGTCAGCCAAATCGAAAGCTGCGGCTGCATCCCTTGGACGCGCTGCGAAAACCCAAGCAAAAACGGCACAAATAGAAGCGAATAAGCACCATCTCCAGCAGGGAGCAACGGCCACCATGAGAAAGGCGCAAGCACTCCATTTGGCACTGGCAACAATACCGGCACAAGCCAAAGCCGCTCTGCCCAATGCTCCCCGACGACTAATCCGCGCTTTCCTTTCGTTAGTTGCGGCGACGTCCCTTCCGCACCGTTTCGCAAAATAAGCCACGATTCCGCTAGTAAAAGAAGGGCTAATAGGAGCGCCATTGACGCCACGTTCATTTCTTTTAGCTCTGGAAAATAAGCAGCAAAAAACGGCTTTGTTTTTTCGTATTTTGTTAATACCGCTATAGCTATCATCGTCCCCCCCACCGTATACGCAGGGGACAATAGCCTTAGTTGTAACGTCAACCCGAGCAAGGCTGTCACGTAAAAAAGCAGCAACACCCCGTCTGTCGGAATGACGATTCCTACAATTACGATGATAAGCGAAAGCAAAAGCCCGATGCCAAGCCCGCTCCGCCAAAAAAACTTACTTTCATGCAACCAATCATAGACGCGAATATGGAAAGACCGGCGCTCTCGCTTCACCCGACGCCATCCGACAAACGCCACAAGCAATATGCCGTAATACAAAAACGGCTGTGCTAATCCTCGTCCAATACTAGCAATCAATTCCATGCCCCATACCGACGCCATTTTCCCACCTCCGATGGCAAACGTCTCTTATCTATTTATTCTAGCAAATCCGCCAACTCCCTGCATATATTTTTCGTATATTGGCGTATTTCCACTTTCTTTGCCGAATGACCACTAGTTTTGTCAAACAGAAAGGAAATAGGCACTCGATGGAAAAATGATATACAGAAAGAAACGAAAAGGAGGAACGACTGATGGAAATCAAAACGAGCAATGTCGCAAAACGGCTCGGGGTATCGCCGAAAACGGTGCAGCGTTGGGTGAAAAAGTACAATATTCCGTGCCAAAAAAATGAGGCTGGTCATTACGTCTTTGATGCAGAAACGATTACGTTGCTTGAACAAATCAAATTTGAACACGGTGCCGCGCTCGAAGAAATGGAGTTGGAAGACGAACACGCGTTATGCCCAGACACGTTTTTCTCCACCTACATTCAACCGCACCTAGACAAATTCACCGCCCGCCTGCACCGCGTCGAACGGCAGCTAGAACAAAAAGCGGACGAAGTCGTCTCATTTCAGCTGTTGCAGCACCGCAAAGAAATTGAAGAACTTCATGCGTATATCCGTCAACTCGAACAACGCCTTGCCTTGTTAGAAGAACAAACTAAACAAGCCGACGACGCGCCGAAGCTACCGAAGCGGCGAGGCGTCAGCCGAATTATGGGGATGTTTGTATAACCGAACTTCGCTGCCTCGTCATGAAAATGGTGAGCAAACGATTTTTCAAAAAAAGAAAGAAGCGCCGCTCGGTTGCGCTTCTTTTTGCGTGATGAAAAACAATCATTATTCAAACAATGCTTTTATCGCTGCTTTTAATTGAGCATCGTTTTGGTCGTCGCGGACAGCTTGCAATACTTTTGTTTCGAGCAGTTTGGCAGTTTGGTTGTCGATTTTTCCGGTAACCGGCAATTTATTTGCTTGTTGGAACGATTTCACCGCTCGTTCCGTTTGTTTGCTAAAATAACCGTCTTCCCTTCCTGGGTCAAATCCAAGCCCTTTTAACATTTGCTGCGCGCTTTTAATTTGTTCGTTGTTCATGTCATATGCAAGTGGTTTTTCGATATGAATCGGCGTCGCATGGAAATAATCTGGTTGTTGGACCGTAATATCTGGTTTGATTCCTTTTTTATGAATCCAATGTCCATCCGGAGTCAGCCATTTATAGAGCGTCAGTTTAATGTTGCTGCCATCGCCCATCGGGATGGCTTGTTGTACCGTTCCTTTCCCGAACGACGTTTCCCCGACTAATTTGTAGCCGCCCGCTTCTTTCATCGCACCGGCTAAAATTTCAGAAGCCGACGCACTGCCTTTATCAATGAGCACGACGATCGGGTACGGCTTTTTCGCTGGTAAGTCGGAGTAAAATTGTTGCTTATTCCCGTTTCGTTCTTCAATTTGGACGTACGGTTTATCTTTTGGAATGAACTGTTTTAAAATTTCTTCGACGCTTTGCAAATAGCCGCCAGGATTGCCGCGAACATCAAGAATGAGCCCCGCAATTTTTTCTTTTTCTAATTTCGCCAATTTCTTTTGAAAATCTTGCGCTGTATTTTCCGAGAACGACGTAATTTCTAAATAGCCAATTTTTTTGCCATTGTACGTTTTCACTGAATCGTACACCGTTTCAATCGGAATTTCATCACGGACGACGCTCACTTTAATAATGTCTTTCACTCCAGGGCGCAAAATGTCTAAATGAACAGTCGTTCCTTTTTTCCCGCGAATTTTTAAGACTGCTTCGTACAAATCAAGCCCTTCTAAGCTTTTCCCGTCCACTTTTAAAATTTGGTCGTTCGGCTTTAGCCCTGCCTTTTCCGCCGGAGAGTTTTTAAACGGGGCAACGATCGTCACCTTTCCGTCGACCATGCTCACTTCCGCACCGATTCCTTCAAAGGAAGAGTTAAGCGAGTCGTTAAATTGATGCGCCGTTTCTTCATCCATGTAGACAGAATACGGGTCGTCGAGCGTCTGAATCATCCCTTGGATGGCGCCTTCTACTAGTTTTTTGTCATCTACTTTTTGCACATACCGACTTTTAATGAGTTCATATGCTTTCTGAACTTTTTTTAATTCTTCCTCCTCGCTTTTCGTCATCGATTTCGTTGTTTGCTCCGATGGAAAAATCAACGCATTGTCCGTCTTCCGTTCAGCAAATTGCATGCCAGCATACGTTCCGCCTGCCCCGATTACCATCGATAATGCCATTAATAGTGCTACCGTTTGCTTCTTCATCGTTTCTCCTCCCTACACCATGCAAGGAAAGGCACCACACCACCGTGCGATGCCCTTTATCGTCATTATATGTTTGGCTTGTACAAAATATGATACACGCACTACCAGTTTACACCGTTCGCTCGATTTTCTCAACTCGTATAGCTGACTTCTTGCATCAATTACTGTCCTGCTCAAACAATTTTATTAAGAAGGACTTCATATCTGCCATTATCACTTCCATCACTATCACCATAGAAAGAACTCTTTGCTGAAAAATGCTGAGATGAGTGAATGGATGCTCATCCCAGAGCAGTGAAAAGTTTTTTAAACATTTTTTTCATGGGCTTTTCATTTAGATTTCATTAGGTTTCTAGATAAATCTCATCAAAACATATTAGCATATTCACGTAAAGTCCCTGTCTTTTAACAACAGTCATCAAATGATGAATCAAAACAAATCATGAAAAGGAGATGAATTCATTGACAACAAACCGATCCATTTCTCATAACATGACGGACAATACGCGACAAGATTATCAGATATGGAGCAAGGTTCCAAAAATCACGCTCTTCTTCTGGATTATTAAAATCTTGACAACTACCGTGGGAGAAACAGCCGCGGATTTCCTAAATGGGAACTTGAACCTAGGCTTGACTAACACGACCTTTGTCATGAGTAGTCTCTTACTTATCACTCTGTTCTTCCAGTTCAGGTCCAGAAAGTACGTTCCAAGAATCTACTGGCTTGCGGTTGTCCTGATCAGCATTGTCGGTACGCTCATCTCCGACAATCTTGTGGACAACCTTGGCGTCACTCTTGAAACTACTACCATCGTCTTCACCGTCGCACTGCTTTTGACTTTTGCGGCTTGGTACGTAAGTGAAAAAACACTATCTATTCACTCTATTTACACGGTCAGGCGAGAAGCATTTTACTGGTTGGCCATCTTGTTTACCTTTGCCCTAGGTACTGCAGCCGGTGATCTCACAGCAGAGGGTCTCCACTTAGGTTACTGGGAGGCAGCGCTTATGTTCGCCGCATTGATCGGTGTAATCACCATCGCTTACTATTTCTTTAAAATGAATGCAGTGCTTGCCTTCTGGAGCGCCTATATCTTGACCCGCCCTCTAGGTGCCTCTCTTGGCGACTACTTGTCACAGCCGCGACATGAAGGTGGCCTTGGTCTAGGTACGATAGGAACCAGTGCGATCTTCCTCATAACTATTTTGAGCTTGGTCCTCTATCTGACCAAGACAAGAAGGGACGAAATCCCGCTCCGAAGCTCAACTAAAGAGTAAAGCAGAGCCCGTTAGTTTCAAGCGGGCTTACTATATAAATGCACATTGAAGTGTTAACATTTTTCGACTGTCGGGCTGCTCGTTGTTCGGTTCTCTGTCACGCGAACACGTGACGCAGTCAAGCCCGTTTGCTTGCCGACTAAGGCAGAAAAGCGAGGAATCGAGCGCTGTTAATTGGATAATTAACACACCTGTACGAAGGAAATAGCGTGGAAATTCTTTGCTACAACTTATTATAGATGGTATATTGTTGGCATATTCGCTTGTAACATTTGTGCTAGTTGAGCGCTAGCACTCAACTAGCACCACGGATTGTTTTTAATAAAATTGATAACCTAATCCTTGAAAAAAAAAATACACAACTTGTCGTCATAGCGATCTAGACAAATTGTGTATTTTTATACTATTCATTTAATTTTTATTCTTTTTGTATCTCTACAACATTTAAAAATTAATATAGCTTAACGGATTGACCGCGTTCGATTTTGCAGCATTCCACGGGCCACGATGCAATTCAAAATGAAGGTGCGACCCTTCTGATTGACCTGTATTGCCCATGTAACCGATGATCTGTCCTTTGCTTACCGTCTGCCCTTCGCTGACAAGCCGCGATTCTAAGTGGGCATAGACAGTTGTATATACTTGCCCATCAATCACATGCGTAATAAATACGACGTTTCCATAACTACGAGAATAGTAGGAACGGAACACGACACCATCGGCTGCTGCGACGACTGGAACTTCTGGCGCGCGCTTGCCAATATCCACCCCATAATGGAACTCCCCGCCACGCGGACCAAATCCTGAGGTAATCGGACCATTGGCTGGACGCATGAACACACCGTCAGTTACCGGAGGGACGTTTCCACCGCTATTCGAATGATTAGACGATGATGGTGATTGTTGGGCTGCTTGTTCTTGCTGCTTTTTAATTAATAGTTGCTGAAGTTGTGAACGAATAGCCGCTTCTTGTTTTTCCAACAACTCTTGCTCTTCCGCTAACGATAATTTTTCTTCGTTAATGCTTTGCTCCTGCTGTTTTAATTGCGCCATAAGCTGCTCTTTTTCGTTCATTTGCTGATTTAACGTTTGTTTTAATTGCTCTAACTCTTGCAAATCATTTTGCAGCGTCGTCAATTTCGACGTTAATTCATTTTCCTTCTTCGCTTTCAACGCTTTATCTTCTTCTTGCTCCTGAATAATTTGCTTGTCCGCTTCAAAAATCGTCGTCACCGCGCTAATCCGGTCGATAAAGTCGCCAAAGCTTTGCGAACCAAGCAATACGTCTAAATAGCTAATGAGCCCACCACTTAACTGTAACGAACGTACCCGCTCTTTCAGTAGCTCATTCCGTTTCTCAATGCGTGCCTCTACTTCCGCAATTTGGTGTTTCAACGCTTCAATATCTTTCTTTGTGTCATTAATCGTTTGGGAAACGTTGCGGATTTTTGCACTCGTTTCTGATACTTCCATGTCCAATTTTTCCATTTCCGTTGCCAGCTGCGCTTGCTGCGTCTTTATCTGTTCGATTTGTTGATCTGCTTTCTTTATTTCACTTTGGATGGAAGACTGTTTCGACTGGATGTTATTAATCGCGCTTCGTTTTTGCTGAATTTCTCGATTGCTCACCGCATTTGCCGGGTAAGAAAAGCTCGTCATCCCAAGTACGGCCGCTACCGCTAGTGACATTACTCTTTGCTTCACAACTTTGTTCCCCTTTCTCTATTAAACTTTTAAAAATTTCCGGACGGACATCATACTTCCCCAAACACCAATGCATGCCCCTAACGCCAATAAAATGGCGCTAACTTGCCACATAAACGGGTCAACAGGAAGCAACTGCAAAAACGGAACGGTTACCTTCGGCTTTAAAAATGCATAAAGGTTATAGTACACGAATGAAATGAACGCAATCGGTACGACGGCTCCAATCACCCCAAGCCACAATCCTTCTAAGAAAAACGGCCAGCGAATAAATCCGTTCGTCGCACCTACTAATCTCATAATCTCAATTTCACGCCGGCGCGCAAAAATCGTAATTTTAATTGTGTTCGAGATTAAAAACATCGCCGTGAACAAAAGACCGACAATTAAGCCAATCCCAACATTTCGCGCAACTTTTAATGTACTAAATAGCTTCTCCACTTGCCCTTGGCCGTACTTCACTTTATGAGCAAAAGGAAACGCTTCTATTTTTTTGGCGATTTTTGCTATGTCTTCTGGTTTCGCTGCTTTAACGACGTATACGTCGCTTAACGGGTTGTCTTGTTCAAAAAGGCGGAACGACGCTCCTTCTTCTCCAAAACTTTTAATTAGGTTTTGCAGCTCTTGCTCTTTGGACGAATATTGCACATCTTTGACTCCTGGAACTGCCTCAATTTGCGCTTTTAACGCTTGCTTATCTTTTTCGCTTGCCGTCACGTCAATATATACGCGAATTTCGACATCGCTTTCGATTTTGTTCGCAAAATGGTTCATGTTCATCATAATGACAAGAAACACGCCGACAAGCAACAGCGTCACTGTCACTGCACTAATGGACGCAAACGTCATCCAGCCATTTCTCCCGAGACTTTTTACACTTTCGCGCATATGGCGGCGGAGGGTATTAATTCTCATAGCCGTATTCCCCCCTTGCCTCATCACGGACAATTTTTCCACTTTCAATCGCAATGACGCGCTTTTTTATCGTATTGACAATTTCACGGTTATGGGTTGCCATCACAATCGTCGTGCCTCGGTCATTAATCGTTTCAAACAGCTCCATAATGCCCCATGAGTTTTCGGGGTCTAAGTTTCCTGTCGGCTCGTCCGCAATGACGATTTTGGGCGAGTTGACAATCGAACGAGCGATAGATACGCGCTGTTGCTCCCCGCCCGAAAGCTCGTTCGGATAAAAGCGGGCTTTATGTTTTAATCCAACTAAATCTAATACTTCCATCACTTTCTTTTTAATCACTTTTGGGGATTCTTCAATTACTTCCAAAGCAAACGCTACATTTTCATATACCGTTAGCTTGGGAAGTAATTTAAAATCTTGGAATACAACACCAATATGACGGCGTAAAAGCGGCACCCGGCTATCCTTCATTTTCGCCAAGTTCACCCCATTAATCATAATCGAGCCACTCGTTGGCTTTTCTTCGCGGTACATCATTTTAATAAACGTCGATTTCCCTGCACCGCTCGGACCCACGACGTAGACAAATTCGCCTTGTTTAATGCGGACGCTAATGCCATTTAAGGCTATCACGCCGTTTGGGTATGTTTTATATACATCTTTCATTTCGATCATTATTCATCACCTTATTTTGTAAAATCGTCATTGAAACAATCATTCGATCATTCTCGCGCTATTTATACAAAATTCCACAAGACATATTATAACACGGTTCGATACATTTTTTGTTTACAGTTATATTTCAAAATAAAAACAATCCAGTACCAAATGGCACTGGATTGCTTGTCGCTTATTTTTTGGAAGCTAACCATTCCGCGACTTTGTCGACATCATCGCCTTGAATGACGCCAGCTGGCATGCCGCCGCGTCCTTTTTCAATAATTTGTTTAATTTCGTCTTTGGAGTATTTGCTGCCGACTTTTTGAAGATTCGGTCCTACTTTTCCTTCTAAGTTTTGGCCGTGGCAGCTAGCACAGTTTTGCTGGAAAATTTGCTCTGCTGCAGAAGCAGTCGAGCCGCTGTTATCTTTATTATCGCTTGCACTATTCCCCCCGCCACAAGCAGCTAGTACAAGTGATGCGCCTACGAATAGGCCGATGAGTTTTCCTTTCATGAACGGACTCCCCCCTATAGAAAATTGCATACGCTTCTATTATACCCGATTTTTGCATTTTTTACGCACGTTTAAATCCTTCGCCAAGCACCTCAGCGGCGTCCATAACGACGACAAACGCTGATGGATCAATGCTTTTCACCAATTGTTTCAATTTTGTGAACTCCGTTTGCTCGACGACGCACATCAGCACAGGGCGTTCATGTTCGGTATAACCGCCAAATCCTGACAATTTCGTTACCCCGCGGTTAATTTTATGTAAAATCGCTTCGCGCACTTCTTCTTCTTTGTTCGTAATAATCATCGCCATTTTCGAATAACCGAAACCGACTTGAACGAAGTCGATCGTTTTGCTTGTGACAAATAAGCCAATAAGTGCATATAATGCTCGTTCAATATCAAACACAATCGCTGCTGTTAAGACAATGAGCCCATCAATTAAAATGACGCACGTGCCTAACGACAATCCCGTATATTTATGAATAATTTGCGCTGCTAAGTCCGTTCCGCCGGTCGATGCTTTACCGCGAAAAACAATCCCGAGTCCGATACCGACACCTATGCCGCCAAATAGTGAACCAAGCAGCGGGTCATGCGTCGCTGGTTCGATATCTTTTGTTAAATAGACGACAAACGGCAAAAAAATCGTGCCGACAAGCGTTTTCGCCCCAAACTGCCGGCCGAGCAATACGACCCCCGCGATGAAGAGCGGAATGTTAAACGCCCACTGCACATACGCCGGCTGCCAGCCAAGTGTCGCATGCAAAATCGTACTAAGTCCGCTCACCCCGCCGGAAGCGACGCGGTTTGGCAGTAAAAAGACGTTAAACGCCACCGCGACAATCGCAGAACCCATGAGTATGTAGGCATATTCGATGATTGTTTCCATCGTTGGAGGCAACGTTTTTCCTCTTTTTTTTCCCATGCTTTTCCCACCTTTCCTTTGTGAGTATAGCATGCCCGTTTTGGCAAGTAAATGCCATCTAATTAATGCAATAATGTGTTACTAGAATAAAGAGAAGAAGTTTGACTTACAAACTACAACCGGAGAAAACCCGTGCGGGGTGTAGCCCGTCTTTAGACATGGGAGGAACCAATTGCTTTGACCGGCAGAGAATATACAGGCACACTATCATTTTTCTTAACAAAAAAGGCGATCCCAATGGATCACCCTTGTTTTAGTTTCGAACGTAAATACGCATCGATAAAAACGTCAATTTCGCCGTCCATGACCGCTTGAACGTTGCCGACTTCGGTGTTCGTGCGATGGTCTTTGACAAGCGAATACGGATGGAATACGTACGAGCGAATTTGACTGCCCCAGCCGATTTCTTTTTGCTCGCCGCGAATCTCGGCAAGCTCGGCTTGCTGCTCTTCCATTTTCTTTTGATAGAGCTTCGCTTTCAACATATTCATCGCTTTTTCGCGGTTTTTAATTTGCGACCGCTCCGATTGGCACGTCACGACAATACCGGTCGGAAGATGGGTAATGCGAACAGCCGAATCGGTCGTATTGACGTGCTGACCGCCAGCTCCACTTGAACGGTACGTATCAACTTTGATTTCGTCCGGACGAATTTCCACTTCAATATCATCATCAAACTCTGGCATCACTTCGCACGACACAAACGACGTATGGCGGCGTCCTGAGGCATCAAACGGCGAAATGCGCACAAGCCGATGTACTCCTTTTTCCGCTTTTAAATAGCCGTAAGCGTTATACCCTTTAATTAAAAGCGTCACGCTTTTAATACCCGCCTCTTCGCCTGGTAAATAGTCGAGCGTTTCGACTTTAAAGCCTTTTTTCTCCGCCCATCTCGTATACATGCGCAAAAGCATTGAGCCCCAGTCTTGCGATTCCGTACCGCCTGCCCCTGGATGCAGTTCTAAAATTGCGTTGTTTTTATCGTACGGCTCGTTTAATAATAGTTGAAGTTCAAATTCGCTAAAATCTTTCGCGAGCTTTTTCGCCTCTGCCACAAGCTCTTGCTGCAAGTCCTCATCCGGCTCTTCTTTAACAAGTTCATACGTCACTTCTAAGTTGTCAAACCGCTCCTCTAGCGCGCGAAACTCGCCGACTAACTCTTTCAGCGCATTTGCCTCGCTAATGACCGCTTGTGCTGCTTTTTGGTCATCCCAAAAGTTTGGCGCGGCCATTTGTTCTTCTAGCGCTTGAATGCGCGCTTCTTTTGCATCGAGGTCAAAGAGACCCCCTAATATCCGCTAATCGCTTAGCCATTTTTTCTAACTCTTGCTTCACTTCTACTAAATCAAACATGACGTTCACCTCAAGCATTATTGTATTCAAACGTTCCAACGAACGCAACATAACGAAAGCGAGGGAAATTCCCTCACTTATCGTCCACAACAGTTTTTATACTTTTTGCCGCTGCCGCAAATGCACGGGTCGTTTCGTCCGATATCCATCGCTTTGCGCACCGGCTTTTTCTTCACTTCTCCTTCATCGTCTTTCGGATGGACGGCTTCGCCTTTGGCGACTTCTTGCCGCTCAAGGTTGCTATGAATTTCTGCTTTCATAATGTATTTTGCGACTTCCTCTTCGATCGAGGCAATCATCGCTTCAAACATCGCGTATCCTTCCATTTGGTACTCACGGAGCGGGTCAACTTGACCATACGCCCGCAAGTGAATCCCTTGGCGCAGTTGTTCCATCGCATCAATATGATCCATCCATTTCATATCGACGGCGCGAAGGACGATGACGCGCTCAAACTCGCGCATTTGCTCTGGTGCGATTTGCGCTTCTTTTTCGTCATAGCGCATTTTTACTTTTTGCCAAATAAGTTCGATCATTTCTTCCGGCTCTTTGCCGCGCAAGTCATTGATTGTAACATCGCCTTCTGGTAAAAGGTTCGCGTTGACATAGTCGATAATGCCTTTTAAATCCCAATCTTCCGGCATTTCTTCACTCGGCGTATGCGCGTTCACGATCCGTTCAATGACGGATTGAATCATTTTTTCGACGATGCCGCGCAAGTTTTCCGAATCGAGCACTTCAAAGCGTTGACGGTAAATAATTTCGCGCTGCTCACGCAACACATCGTCGTACTGCAACAACTGCTTGCGCGCATCGAAGTTGTTGCCTTCGACCCGTTTTTGTGCTGATTCGACCGCTTTTGTCACCATTTTACTTTGAATCGGCTGCGAGTCGTCCATGCCTAACCGATCCATCATCGCCATTAAGTTTTCTGAACCGAAGCGGCGCATCAATTCATCTTCAAGCGACAAGTAAAATTGCGATACCCCCGGGTCGCCTTGGCGCCCAGAACGCCCACGCAATTGGTTGTCAATCCGGCGGCTTTCGTGCCGCTCCGTACCGATAACGGCCAATCCACCAAGTTCTTTCACGCCTTCACCAAGCTTAATATCCGTTCCGCGTCCGGCCATGTTCGTTGCGATCGTCACCGCGCCTTTTTGGCCCGCCTGTGCGATAATCTCCGCTTCTTTCGCATGGTTTTTCGCGTTTAATACGTTATGCGGAATGCCGCGTTTTTTCAACATATTGGAAATTAATTCCGACGTTTCAATCGCCACCGTCCCGACGAGCACCGGCTGCCCTTTCGCGTGGCGCTCCGCAATATCGTCGACGACGGCGCGGAACTTTCCTTCCATCGTTTTATAAATTAAGTCTGGACGGTCTTCACGAATAACCGGCCGGTTTGTCGGAATGACGACGACTTGCATGTTGTAAATGTTGCGAAACTCTTCCTCTTCCGTTTTCGCCGTACCGGTCATTCCCGCTAGTTTTTCGTACATGCGGAAGTAGTTTTGGAACGTAATCGTCGCGAGCGTCATCGACTCGTTTTGAATTTCGAGTCCTTCTTTCGCTTCAATCGCTTGATGCAAGCCGTCACTGTAGCGGCGGCCACGCATCAAACGACCAGTAAATGGGTCAACAATCACGACTTTTCCGTCTTCAACGACGTAATCAACATCGCGGTGCATCGTCACATGTGCTTTTAACGCTTGGTTAATGTGATGGTTCAACGTCACATGTTTCAAGTCAAACAAGTTGTCAATGCCAAACGCCCGCTCTGCTTTCGTAATGCCTTCTTCCGTCAGCTGGACGCTTTTTGTTTTTTCGTCGTACGTATAGTCGACGTCTTTTTTCAACGTGCGGACGAACGCATTCGCTTGAATATACAATTTCGTCGATTTTTGCGCCGTTCCGGAGATAATAAGCGGCGTGCGTGCTTCGTCAATTAAAATCGAGTCAACTTCGTCGATGACGGCAAAATGAAGCGGACGCTGCACCATATGCTCTTTATAAAGCACCATGTTGTCACGCAAATAGTCAAAACCGAATTCGTTGTTCGTTCCGTACGTAATATCGGCATTATACGCCGCTTGTTTTTCTTCCTGTGACATGCCCGTTAAATTTAAGCCAACGGTTAACCCTAAAAATTCGTACAACCGCCCCATTTCCGTTGCGTCGCGGCTCGCGAGGTATTCGTTCACGGTAACGACGTGCACACCTTTACCGGTAAGTGCATTTAAATAGACCGGCATCGTTGCCGTTAACGTTTTTCCTTCCCCTGTTTTCATTTCGGCAATATTGCCTTCATGGAGGACGACCCCGCCCATAATTTGCACTTTGTATGGATATAAGCCAAGGACGCGCTTCGCTCCTTCGCGCACGACGGCAAACGCTTCAACTAATAAATCATCAAGCGACTCGCCCTGTTGATAGCGCGCTTTAAATTCTTCCGTTTTTTGGCGCAACTGTTCATCAGAAAGGTTTGCCATTTCCGGACCGAGCGCATCGACTTGCTCTGCAATTTTTTCTAATCGATGAATTTGGCGTTTGTTTGGGTCAAACACCTTTTTTAATACTCCAAGCATACTGAACGCCCCTTAATTATAGAATCACTAATTTACATCATATCATTTACAGGAATAGGTGACAACTAAGACGCGGAAAGGAGTGGGGATAAAGTGGAAAAAAGAAAAGCCAGCGTTCTCGCTGGATTGGTTACACTTGCGATTGCAATTGTTCGATCGTTGCTTCTACTCGCAACAGGCGTTTGTTAAGAGCATAGATTTCAAATCCTTTTTCATCGATCTTTCTATAAATGCTTTGCAATAACGCATGTACGTCATCTGCTAATTGAACTTCTAGTCGTTGAACGGTTTCTTTTACCTCACCTAATTGGGTTTCTACTTGTTCAAGACGTGTCTTGACATCACGCATTTCTTTCTCAAGATGGCTGATGCGCTTGTTTGTTTCTTTCATCTCATTTTCAAGCGCAACTAATCGAGTTTCCATGTTAGCGAACCGTTCATCGATCTGAGCAAACCTCTCATCGATCTGCGCAAACCTCTCATCGATCTGCGCAAACCTCTCATCGATCTGCTCGAATCGCTTGTCAATCTGGGCAAATCGGTCGCGCACTTCTTCTTGAAAAGACAAAAAACCACTTTCAATATTGGTCACTTTCGCTAAAATTTCGCGCAAAATGGCCTCCATCCTCCCTCACCTCCTTCCAATAGTAGTATAGCACCCTCTGTCGAAAAGCGACAGAGGGTGTGTGCGTTAGTTCGTTTCAATTAAGCCGTACCGACCGTCTTTCCGGCGGTAGACGATGTTTGTCCGGTTTGTTTCGGCGTTGGTAAAGACGAAGAAGTTATGACCGAGCATATTCATTTGCAAAATCGCTTCTTCGCTGTCCATCGGTTTTAAGCTGAATCGCTTCGTCCGGACGAGTTCGAATTCTTCTTCTTCCGTTTCGACTGCCGTTGCCGGCGCATCATTTGGCGCAAACACATGCTTCGTATCTTTATCCCGCCATTTTCGGTTCACTTTTGTTTTATGTTTGCGAATTTGGCGTTCTAATTTATCGGCTACTAAATCGATTGCCGCATACATATCATCGTGGCGTTCTTCGGCGCGCAACACTAATTGTGGCATCGGAATCGTCACTTCAATTTTTGCTTGTTTATCATTATATACTTTTAAATTAACGTGTACAGTTACTCCTTCCGTAGATTCAAAATAACGCTCTAATTTGCCGATTTTTTTTTCGACATACTCCCGCAATGCTTGGGTCACCTCAATGTTTTCACCGCGAATGTTGTACTTCATACGCTGTATGCCTCCTTTAATCAAAGGTTATATATATAATTCTACAATACCCTACAAAATCCTTCTTCAAACGTCGAATGTTTTTTTGAAAATTTTGTGAAACACACGCAATTATGTGGTAATATCTACTTAGGTAATTGTTTGAATATGCTAGTTCTATTTTACTATATACGGAGTGTTTATCGATGCGCAAAGTGCACATCTCAGAAGTAAAAAATGGCGATATGTTGGCTGTCGATATTTATAGCGCTAATGGCGCTATTTTATTGTCAAAAGGAGTAAAATTAACCGACCTTTACATTCGGGCGCTGCGGCAAAAAGGCGTGCAATATTTGTATATTGATGATGTATATACGTTCGATATTACCGCATGGCCGATGCTAAACTCTACGATTCGGAAACAGGCAGTTAAGAAAGTATATGAAACGATGACGTCACTCATTAATGAAAAATCGTTCATGAAACGTGTGTCGTCGTTTGATTTAGAAGGCCGGTGAATTAATGGGGCATAGACTTCCCTCATGTCGAATTTTGGAGACCATTCTCCCCGCCATTTGGCGCCAAAGGACGGGAGGACGAGCAGGACTTCCTGCTCCAAATTCCGTTTTTGCGCACGCCAAAGAGCCGGTCCCCCCTCGTTTTTTTCGAAACCGGCACAATCGCTTCAGATTTTGCACGACGGCGGTCAACAGCGCCTGTTCTTCCATGGCGTCCAGGCCCCGGCTTCGGGCCCGGTCCAGCCCATGACATTCCTTCCCTTCGGCGAACACATGCTCACAACGCGTGCGAAGGGCTTGAATAGATCGATAACCGCCCTGTTGCTGAATGAGCCTCGCTTGGTTGCGAATCTGAACTTCTCGGACTTTCGCCTGGCGTTGTGCTTCCTGAGCGGGATCCTTCGCCCGGCGCTTCCAGGTTGGAATCTCCTCCATCTCCTTGCGGCGCAGCGACACGAGCGGCGTAATGCCTTGGGCGAAGAGCGCTTCCAAATACTCCGTGGTGCCATATGCTTTGTCCGCGGACAAGGTCCGGATCGTGATCGACGGGTGGCGGAATCGAATCGAAGCCAGCTGCTCCAAACTCGTCTCCCGTTCCGCCGTTCCGGTGGCCACGCTCACTTTTCGAGATAAAATGACGCGTGACCGGACATCGATGACATCGTGTACCAAATACCGAGGATACGCTTCCTGCCCTTTGCCTTTCTTGTACAACCGAGCATCCGGATCCGTCACGCTTCGATGGGTTTGATTGGAAAACGTGGTTCCACGGAAGTTTCCTCGTTCTTCGGCATGGGCGCGCTCTCCTGATTGGGGAGACGGAGAAGGCGGATCGTCATCGGGATCCCGGTCAGCCTCCGGGGACTCGGTCTGTTCATCTTCCCGAGCGGTGCGGGCCAGGTAGTCTTCCAACGTCTCCACCGGAGCGAGCTTGATCTCCCGCAAGCTGTGGATCGAAGCATTCGCCCGCACTTGGGTGCCATCAGCCGCCGCATAGACATCCGGAGAGACCAGCCCCGCCGCGATGCACTGGTCCACCACGTAGGTCATCAGCCGATCAAAGATTCCGTGTTGACGCCAGCGTTTCCGTGTTTTCACGAGCGTCGTTCGATCCGGAAGCGTGGGATGATGCGGGTCGGGATGGAGCACGGATTCAAAGTCAAGACCGCAAAACCACAGGTATCCGGCATGCATCGGGAGGATCTCATACAACTCCCGCTCGGAGTGATCAAACAAATACGAGAGCAGCATCAGGCGAAGCAGCCGTTCCGGATCCGCCGCCGGGCGACCCGTTTTTTCCGTGTACAGGGGAGCCACCCAATCGTGAATGACGGAAAAGTCAACCGCTTCGTTGATTTGGCGCAGGATATGATGTGGGGGAACCAGGTCCTCCATGTCGATGACTTGAAACAACCGAGGCTGGGTCGAAGGGTTTTTGGGGGCTTTCATGATCCATTCACGCTCCATTCCAACGATTTTTCCTCCTTTTTCGACATAAGCCCCGTAAACCCCTGCTTTAGAGTGTACTTTTTCACCGGCCTTTTAGGGAAAGCGTATCAACATATTTTTAAGCAAATATTAGAAGACGTATTAAACCGCCAAGAGTTGATGATTCAACTGTCCGATTTAGTGGTTTCTAACGGTTATTTTTTCCACCATGCAGTCAATGTCGCAACAATCGCGGCGGTGATTGGCGTAGCGAAAGGATATCGGACAGAGCAACTGTTTGACCTTGGGATTGGCGCACTATTGTTTGATATCGGCATGACGCAAATTCCGGAAGAACTTTGGCGGAAAAAAGGGTTTTTAACGCCGGAGGAGCGAACGATTCTTCATCAGCACACCGTCCTTGGCTTTAACATGTTAAAAGACCAAGACAACATTTCGCTCGCTTCTGCGTATTGTGCGCTACAACATCATGAACGCTATGACGGGAGTGGCTATCCACGGGGCATAAAAGGAAAAGGAATGCATGAATACGCGAAAATAGTAGCGATTGCCGACGTATTTGATGCACTCATATCGGCGCGCTACCACCGTAAGCAATATTCGCCGCACGAAGCAGCGGAGTATCTATCCGCCGCTGGTAACATTTTATTCGATTATGAATTAATTAAAACATTTCTTTCGCATGTCGCCATCTACCCAGTAGCTACTACCGTCGTTTTAAATACCGGCTACACCGGCGTCGTCGCAAAAGTGTTCCCTGAGTTTCCGCTGCGCCCCATCGTCCGCATCATCCAAGACCCATACGGCGAAGAACTCAAAAGCCCATACGAAATCGACTTGCGGAAAGAAATGAATGTGACGATTGTAAAGGCGATATGAAAGGAGCTCCTGCTAGTGGGGCTCCTTTACTTCTCCAGCATTCCAATCTCTTTCAAATGCCACCAAGCTTTTTGAATATGTTCCTTCTTAAATATTCTACGCTTCCGCTCGTTCCAACTATGCACTTTTTCTACAATTAACTGAATATCATCTTGTATATTCGTATTTTCTTTCACTACCCAATGCACCGTAGAAAGCAACTCTAATCCATACGGTGTTTCAAACCCTTGAATAATATCTCGCACTTTTCGCAAACGACCATAGGCTTCCGAATCTCCTTGCAAATATTGCTCTGCTTTTTGGACAGCGCTCGGCATTAAATATATTTCTGCCTCCCGACTCCGGTCGCCAAAACCGCGAATAAAGTGACCATCTAAACGAATTAATACGTGGTTTAAGTTTTCGGCATATGGACCGTATTTGCTTTTTTCAAATCGTAACTTCAGTGGCTCCCCAACCGCTTGGAGAAAATAGGCTAATTTTTGTACTTCAAGCAGTGACAATTTATACCCTGGAATCGAGTAATCATTCATTAGCATCAATAACAACGCTCTTGCTCTCGTCATCTTTGGGGGATTGGTGCGAATCATTACTTGATCGGGAGCTGGGCTTTCAGCCGGCTCATATAAATATACTTCGATATTCGGCAATGATTCGAAAACCGCTTCAATTTTTCGACGTACTTCTTCCCAATCCAATCCCCCATTTCCACACCCAAGCGGTGGAATAGCGATTGAGCGAATACCAAGTTTTTCAATAACTTTTACTAAATCCGCTAATCCTAATTCAATATCCTCTATCCGTGATTTATTTTTCCAATGGCGTTTCGTTGGAAAATTAATAATATATTTTGGTGGAAAAAAAGAGTCTCTTATAAAAACATGCATTTTCCCCGGCTGTAACTCTCCACGTCGATAAGCTTTTTCATATTCAGAAAACATTTCGGGATAAGCTTGTTTAAATTGCAAAGCAATTCCTTTTCCCATCACACCGACACAATTCACTGTATTCACAAGCGCTTCGGCATCATCTTCCAGTAGATTCCCTTGTTTTAAAATGATCATTTTCATCTCCCCTCTCAATAGTACCAATGTGGGCGGATAACTACTTGTTTATAATGATGACATTGTTGAAGGAATTCCTCTACCGTCTGCTTGATCCCATTATGTTTAACCGCAATCCCGACAATCAATTCCACTGGAACGAATTGATGAACTAAAAACTCTGCTTGCCTTCTTCTTTTCCGGTCAGGGTCTTCTTCCGTATCAAACCAAAATTGCGATCGCATAACTTCCCAATCGATTTTATTTAAATCCATTAAATCGTTATAAAAATCTGTAAAGCCCATAATGGCATGACCGTCCGTAAACATATAAGCTAATCCACTACGACGAATAAGATCGATCCTCGATACAAGGTAAACAATCTCATCCTGTCCTTTCTCGTATCCTTCTACACGACCTTTATGAATAGCATACAACATAGGGGACTTAGGAGCAAAGTAGAAAGGAACATAGTCATGTAAAGTACCATATGGAGGAAGTGGGACAAACGTCGTTGATCTTTTATCTTGTATTCGTGCATGCGCAATATCGATATAGGGGACATGATTTCTTTTTATCATGCTATACGCTACTAGCCCTCCATGACCAAAAATGGATGGGAGATTGCTGTAGTGAGTAATATGGTACAACCATTTTTTATCCAACATAATTACACTCCCATCTTATAAGCTACCAATTGCATAAAAGAAGCTGACTTCGCATATTGAGGTCAGCTTCCTAGAAAATTATTGCTCAACGTATTGACGCAAGTGATCCATTATATTCGTTTTCCACGCTTCGAACGCTGGGGCTAAATAATTTTCAACAATGTGTTGCTTCGCATTTGGATCGTTCAATTTGCCATCTAGCTTCCATGCTTCATCGGTGACAGCGGAAAACCACTCAATTTCGGCCATGATCGCCTGATCTTCCGCAAAAAAAGAAGCAAGCGACTGCTGGTTCGTCATATCAATTTGTCCAAGCGCCGTAAAAATATCGGCTAATACGACATCGGCTTGTGTCCGCTCATAATTTTGAAAACTTTCCACCACATAAGCAAATCCTTCTTCCATCGTGTCAAGCAGCGCCGCATATTGGCGGACGACGGCTAATTGCTCCGGAGTTAATTTGACCATATTTATAACCTACCTTTTTTTATCATAAAACATCCCGTCCATCGAAAAGGCTTCTTGATACGGGTTCGTGTAGTTTTGGTTCGCTTTCTTTTTTTGTTTCAACGCTTTTAAGTCTTGCTGGATTTGCTGCTTGAGTTGCGTGAGCTTTTGTGCAATCGTTTGATTGAGAGCGACCATCTCTCGCCCGAGCTGCTGCTCTTCCTCGCTATACGGCGGCGACAGCTGTTCGATTAGCTCGCCTCGCCGCTTAAGCAGCTGCTCGATCGCCGCAATCGTTTCCTCGCGCGCTTCTTTAACAACCGGCTTTTCGAGCAGCGCATACAACTCTTTCGTGACATTCCATAATTCCGCTACGACGCTCACTACGCTTGCCCACCTTGCGCATATTGCCGCTGGCGATTTAATTGGATCACTTGCTTCCACGTATCGCGGAATTCTGTCACATAGCCTTCGACTTCGTCCAAAATCGCCGCATCGCTTTTAATATTCGCTTCCACTAGCCGGCGATAGATATAGTCGTACATCGTCATCATCGACTTCGCCACTTCATAGTCCATATTGAGCGTGACCATCAGTTCTTGAATAATTTTTTGCGCCTTTAATAAATTCGTATGGCGCTCTCCGACATTGTTTTCCTCCATCGCTTTGCGCGCCATCTTAATAAATTTCAAGCAACCGTTATAAAGCATAAGCGTTAACTCACCCGGCGATGCCGTCTGCACCGCATTGGCTTGATACGATTGATATGGATTATTTGTAGCCATTGGCAACACTCCTTTTTATTATTTCGTTCCGCCCCCAAAGGCGTTCATTAAGTACGCACTTTGCGAATTCGCTTTATTAATCGCTTTCTCCATCGCTGTAAACTGCCGATAGTAGCGGTCTTCGATTTGCTTTAAGCGATTGTTAAACGCATCGATTTGGCTATTAAGTTGATTCAAATCACGGCCAATCGAAAACTGTTGGTTCGTCCAAACCGTCCGGCCAGCTTTTTGTTCGATTTTACCGATCGTGCTTTTAATCGTGTCACGTAGACGGCGGGCGATGCCTTTTGTATCAAAAGTTGTGCCGTTTGCATTAAATAATTGATATATTGAATTTGGGTCTTTTTCAATCGCTGCCCGCAATTTCGTTTCATCGATGATTAGTTTTCCGTTGTCACGATAATTGCTTGATGTCGTAATCCCGATTTCCGAAAGGGTATCGTAATTTGAATTGATCGTTGGATCGCTTACTTTGCTGTAGACATCAAGCCGCATTTGGCTTAAGCCGCCGGATAAAATCGAATCACGACGAAGAAGACCGCTTTTCGCTTTTGCTTCCCAAAGCTCGACTTGTTTCTCTGACATCGCCTGTTTTTGCTCATCCGTCAGCGGCTGATAATCGCGGTAACGTTCCTCCGATAGTTTGTCATTAATTTTACCGATAATTTCGTTATATTTGTCGACGAAGCCTTTGACTGCATTGAATATTGTATCGGTATCTGTTGTAGTCGTAACCGTTGCTGTTCCCGCTTTTTTAAGCGTATATGTCACGTTGTTAATCGTAAACGTGTTCGTTGAGCGAGTTGTCGCAAGGCCATTAATCGTAAATTGTGCATCCTCCCCTGCCGTTTTCCCCGTCAATTCTGTACCATTTGCAGCACCTGTAAACCCGAGCTGTTGGAAAAACGAAGCCGTTGTTGCGTCCCCCATCACTAAACTTGCCGCTGCTCCCGTATCTTTCTTTGTAATCGAAATTTTCCCTGTCTGCGTATCGCGGAATACAGTAATGCCAAGGTCGCTATTGCTGTTTAATTGAGAGATAACAGCATCTAATGACGAATTGGCTGCGATCGTAATCGTCACAGGGTTTGTCGGACTCGTCCCGTCACCGTTTGTTACGTTAATTTTCAATGTCGTATCTGTGCCGCTTGGTGTATAACTAGAAGCAGCTGGAGAGACCCAAGTTGCTGCTGTGGCGACTTTCGTGACCGTTAAATTTGTGCTAATATTCGCTGCAGAAGAATTTGCCGTTGCAGTAACAACACTTTCATCTGAACTCACTGCTTTCTTTTTCATCATGCTGCTCTGCAATGTTAAATTATTAAAAATATAGCTATCTAAATCTTGCAGCAACGTATTCATCGAACGATAATCATCGCGCTGCCATTCTAATATTTGTTTTTTCTGTTTTAGTTTATCAAGCGGCATGCGTTCGGCCTTCATTAAATCGCTGACAAGTTTGTCAATGTCCATGCCGCTCGCCAAGCCGCTAATGCGCATTGTGCTCACCATCGTTCCCTCCTTTAAATTTTCTTATCGACAATTAACCCAACAAACTCCATCATCGCTGCATACATATCCAACAGCTTTTTCGGCGGAATTTCGCGAATGACTTCTTTCGTCCGCTCATCGACAATTTGCACATAATATTCTTTCAGTTCATCATGCAGCTCAAACTTCAACGATGTCTGGCTCGGCTGCAAAAACTCATTCATGCCTTTAATAATGTGCTCCAGCTGATCTTTTGATAACTCCTTGGAAGATTCTTTCGTCTCTTTCTGCTCCTCCGCTTTCGGCTGATCGTCTGTCTGTTGCACCGGCACCGCATTTGAAGCCTTTTGGCTGCTTATATCCGAAAACGAAAAAGAAGGTTGTGAAGAAATACGGTCGATGGTCACCTTAGTTCGCTCCTTTGTATAAACACTTCCTACTTCTTATATCGGATCAAAATGAAGGGTTGTGAAGGGGAAGATGAGGAAAAAACAAAAACAACCCGTTAGTTGAAATAAATCATTTTTATTCAATGATATTTAAAAAACGTCTCATATTATGCAAAGGTTGCGAAACGTTAGCTATAACACGGATACGAACGTATATTCCATACTAAAGAGCCTACATAGATAGGCTCTTTAGTATAGAATCTGTTATTTTCAAAAAATGTACTTAACTCAAAACTTTCAATCGTTCCATAGCTTTTTCATATTGTTGGCTCGCTGCTTGTTGATAGAATGAAATAGCTTTATTCATATTACCAAGAACCTCATGGAATACACCTAAATTATAAGAAGCAAGGAAGCTTCCTGTCCCTTTTACACTATCGTATTTATCTGTATCTCCTATTTCTAAACATCGAAGAAAAGTTTGCTCAATGAGCGGAAATAAGTGAATATATTTATTAACATCGCTAAAAATTAAGTCCATATAAAATAAACCGCATGCGAAATGAAAATCTGGAGAATCAGCAAATCGATCCCGCTCTGTTTCAATTAATTGTAAACCTCTCTCAAACGATTTATTTCCTATAATCGTATATAAATAATCAATAATTAAACTATGGCGGTACCATGATTTCAATGGGACAAGATGGTAGCTCTTTTCAAAATACAACTCCGCTTGTCGCAGTTGTTGTCGCAACTTGTATTGTTTTCCTACTTGATACAAAACGTAATCATTAAGAGGATCTCTTTCTAATTCCAGCAACAACAACTTGAGGTTTCGTCCCGTTTTATCTGTATAAACGTATCCGTCATGATACACTTCGATATCCAAGTTTTGTCTTGGTAAATCGGACTCTACCTGCTCATGAACTCTTCCGACATATTTTACACCTTTAGGCAACAACCGAGATAAATAAGACTGAGCATATCTTTTCTCTCCATCTTGAATAAACTCATCAATTCTTTTAATCCGACCAATTACTCTTTCGTTTTTTTCTATAAAGGTACGTATCCTGCTTCCGCAGTTATTCATTATATATTCATCTGCATCCAATACTAAATTCCAGTCACTTGTGGACTTTTTAATGGCGTAATTCCGAGCTGCGGAAAAATCATTTATCCATTCAAAATCGAATACTTTCGCACCAAATGCATAAGCGATTTCCTTTGTACGATCTGTAGATCCTGTATCGACAATCACCATCTCATCGACAATATCTTTCACACTTTGCAGACAACGGCTAAGATGCCGTTCTTCATTTTTTACAATCATGACTAACGCTAATGTTGTCAAGGTTTCACCCCATAAACGTTCATAAATTCCTTTAATGCCTCGCACCAATGTCTTAATTCCTTAAATCCATTTAATCGCAGAGCCATATGATCCAATACAGAATACGCAGGGCGTTGAGCAGGTCTTGGATAGTCTTTCGTTTTACAAGGATTAACTACTATATTAACATTAGCCTGTTCGAAAATGGCTTTTGCAAATTCATACCAAGAACAGTGTCCTGAATTAGAAATATGATAGACTCCATATTTTTCAGTCTGAATCAGTTGGAAAATGTAGCTAGCCAAATCAACCGCATAAGTTGGGCATCCAATTTGATCATCAACCACGAACAGTTCTCTTTTTTCTTGCGCTAGTGTTAACATTGCTTTCACAAAATTATTTCCATGTTTTCCGTAAACCCACGATGTTCGAATAATAAAAAATTTAGAATGAAGGTCTCTTACAAACTGTTCACCGGCCAGTTTGCTTTTTCCATATACACTTATCGGATTCGTAAAAGCAAACTCGTTATAAGGTACGTTGGCGGTGCCGTCAAACACATAATCGGTACTTATATAAACAAACTTAGCACCTATACGTTCTGACGCTACGGCTATGTTTCTTGTTCCGTATGCATTCACTAAAAATGCTTGGTCTGGTTCGGACTCTGCCGCATCTACCTTTGTATAAGCAGCAGCATGAATAACAACACTAGGATGGATATGGTCAATCACACTCTTCACTTGCTGAAAATCCGTTATATCAAGTTCTGTTCGTCCATATCCATATATTTCATATTCCATGTCTTTTAACAATTTGACCATCTCTGTGCCAAATTGTCCTTTCGCACCAGTAACTAATATTTTTTGTTTACCCATTCTCTTTCACCATATTGCTTTTGATAATAAGCCATATATTCTCCAGACTTAATGCGTTTCCACCAATCTGGGTTATTGATGTACCATTGAATCGTTTCCTCAATTCCTTTGTCAAACGTATATTGTGGTTTCCATCCGAGTTCTGTCATAATTTTTGTAGAATCGATTGCATAGCGACGGTCATGCCCTGGACGATCCGCTACATATTTAATTAACGACCTGGAAACCCCAAGTTTTTCAACAATTAAATGGACTATTTCGTTATTTGTCCGTTCATTATGCCCGCCGATATTATATACTTCTCCTGGTTTACCTTTATGGATAACTAAATCAATAGCTGCACAATGATCTTTTACATGGAGCCAATCACGAATGTTTTGGCCGTCGCCATAAATAGGAAGTTCTTTTCCTTCCAATGCGTTTGTTATCATTAATGGAATAAGCTTTTCAGGAAAATGATATGGTCCATAGTTATTCGAGCAACGTGTAATATTCACATTTAATCCATATGTTTCATGATATGCCCTTACAAGCAAATCCGCACTTGCCTTGCTTGCTGAGTAAGGGCTGTTTGGAGCAAGCGGCGTCTCTTCCGTGAAATACCCTGTATCTCCTAGACTGCCGTACACTTCATCCGTAGAAATTTGGACATACTTTTGAATATTGTTCGCCCTCGCGACATCTAACAATACTTGAGTCCCCAATACGTTTGTTTTAACGAAAACATTTGGGTCGGAAATACTGCGATCCACATGCGATTCAGCAGCGAAATTAACAATCACATCAATATGGTGAGACTTTACAATATAATCAACAAGTTGATCGTTTCTAATATCACCCTTAACAAAGACATATCGTGGATGTTCTTGAATATCTTTTAAATTTTCTAAATTACCAGCATAAGTTAATAAGTCGTAATTAACGATTTTATATTCAGGATATTTATTCAACATATAACGGACAAAATTGCTGCCGATAAAGCCTGCTCCACCAGTTACTAAAAGATTCATAGAGTTCTCTCCCACACAAAATTCATTTCTGCATCGGCTAACAATGGATGATTTGCGTCTTTTTCCGAAAGAACAGGATTCGTTACTGGCCAATCAATCCCTAATGCCGGATCATTCCAAAGAATTCCCCGATCATGCTCAAGAGAATAATATTCGTCAACTTTATATTGAACTTCTGTGTTTTCTATCAACGTACAAAAACCGTGTGCAAATCCTTTAGGAACTAACAATTGCCGTTTATTGTCCGCACTCAAAATAAATCCTTGCCATTTCCCAAACGTCGGTGAGCCTTTACGAATATCAACGATCACATCATAAATAACACCACGAGTCACACGAACGAGTTTTGTTTGGGCTTTCGGATTTAGTTGATAGTGTAACCCTCGAATTGTTCCCGTTTTTACAGAAAGAGAATGGTTATCTTGCACAAACTGGATATCAAAACCTAGTTTACGAAATGTTTGTTCATTATAACTTTCCATAAAAAAACCGCGCTCATCTTTGTAAACTGTAGGCTCCAATACAAATACACCGTCAAATATTGTTTGAATCACCCTCATGCCATTCATCCTTCGATTATTTCATGTTTTTATTAAACAAACCGCCAAAATCAACATCTTTTGCAAGTTCATTGGCCCGCAAATAAGATGAATGCGTACCGGCATCCGTCCACCATCCATCCAAAACGTCATACGTTAACTCATTTCTCTCAATATAGGCGTTATTTACGTCGGTAATTTCCAGTTCTCCTCGTGCCGATGGCTTTAATGCTTTAATAATGTCAAATACTTTTGCATCGTACATATAAATTCCCGTTACCGCATAACGGCTTTTCGGCTTCTTTGGCTTTTCTTCTATACTCTTAATACGATTGCCTTCGAGTTCAGGAACACCAAATCGCTCAGGATCCTCTACCTCTTTAATTAAAATTTTCGCTCCCGCCCCTTGTTCTTTAAAATTTTTAACATATTGCACAATACTATCAGAAAATACGTTATCTCCCAAAATAACTGTCATTAAATCATTGCCGACAAATGCTTCACATAACCCTAACGCTTGCGCAATTCCACCAGCCTGGTCCTGCACTTTATACGTAAACTGAACATCAAATTCAGAACCACTGCCTAAAAGATTAACAACGTCCCCCATATGTTCACGGCCAGTCACAATTAAAATATCAGTAATATTAGCCTCTTTCAGTTTATAAATGGCATGGTAAATCATCGGATATTTGCCAACTGGAAGCAAATGTTTATTTGTTACTTTCGTTAGCGGATAAAGGCGGGATCCCGTCCCACCGGCGAGAATGATGCCTTTCATTTATATAGCCTCCTACCAATTATTCACTTCACAATTGTATGGACAATGCGCCTAACAATAGACCGATCCATCTCTTCCCAAAACGGAAGACTTAGAACCCGCTTTGTCACTTCATTTGTTACCATAAGATCGGCGCATGGACAATTCATGAACTGCTTTTGCTGATGACAGGCTGGAGAAAAATAAGAAACAGTTTGAATATTGTGATGTTCAAATTTTTCTATATAAAACGTATTCTGCTCATCTTGAGGACACAATATTGAAAAAAATTGAAAAGGTATTCTCCCCTTCGTTGTTTGAACACCCCATCCTTGCTGCAATAGGCCTGCTTCTATTATTTCCTCAAGATAAATATTATAAAGTTGTTCTCTTTGTGAAATTTTTTGCTGGTACACATCTAATGTAGCTAATCCGATCGCCGCGAAATATTCAGACATTTTTCCGTTAAGTCCGAACGCAATCGACTCCCGCTTTCCATAATAACCAAAATTAGCGGCAATCCTAATATTTTTTACTAACTCTTGATCATAGCTATAGATTAATCCACCTTCACCAATTCCAAAAGATTTCGTAGCGTGGAAACTAAAGACAACCGCCCCACCGAAACCCTGACCGATATGTTGTCCATTATAGGTAGTACCAAAGCAAGGCGCCGCATCTACAACCACTGGAATACCCGATTGATGTAGCTGCTGGTAATAAGAAAGATCTAAATAGTTCCCAAATGTAGCATATGGAACAACAACCGCCACTTCATCTCCCAGTTGATGCAACACTTCTTCCAGTTGTGTTTCGTTCATAAACCAATCATCTTCATTTATATCGATAAAATAAGGTTCTAATCCACACCACATAGCAGCTAAAGGCGTCGCGGAAAATGTAAAACTTGGCATAAGAGCATATTTGCCCTGAGGTCGTTTCAGCTGAGAAATCGCCAAAATCAATCCTAGCGTCGCATTATTTACAGTGGTTACAGCCCCTGAATCATTGAAATATTCGCTTAAAATTCTCTTTTCAAACTTGTCGTTTAATGGACCGTAATTCGTGTAAATTTTACTATTGTCTATTTCTAGAATATAGTGTTTATATGAATCTAATGTTATTAAGTTCGGCTTTAAAAAAGGAATTTTTTCCATCCAAACTGATTCCTCACTGTTTTAGTTTATACTAAATTAATTGGTACTCATTAAGAAAATTTTTCACGATATCTTTGGAATTAAACATTAACACATCAATGATCGACAACCATGGAATAAATTCAGCACCGAATTGTTTATATTGTATTAGTTTAGGTTTTAAAAAATAAAGCTCTAAACCTTCTTCCCTAAATCTCGCTTTAGAATAAAGCTCTGTACCCCCGATAGGATTAATATAGCAATCAGATTTCAATAATTTATTAATTTCGATAATTTTTTCCTGACCTTTTAACGCATTATTTTTATTGATTTCAGACGAAAAAATAAAACGAGTCTTTATTTCCAAATAACCACAAATCGCTACTAACGATTGATATATAAAAGAGCATACATTTCGATCCTGATGGCTTATAATATGCTGTATAAGAGGATACACCTCGTTAAAAAAGGGGGCTTTCCGATAGCTATGCTCAATTAATTGCAATAGCTTTCCTTTTTCATAATCAAACTGGTCGGAAAAAAATTTTTCTTTAATAATCGTTTCTCTTGGCGATTTTTGCAAACTTAATGTAAATAGATAGTCTTTGTCGTTGACTAACAGCCTATTCCTATGAATCCATCCCTTTTTAATAAACTGAACATCATCATATAACACAAATACATCAACAGTGTGGATAAGCTGAAAATATCCAATATAGGGAAATAAATAAGGCTGCATAATTGCTATTTTCACAAACATCCCCGCTTCCTATATAAATGCACATTGAAGTGTTAACATTTTTCGACTTTCGAGCGACCCAACAACACCGCTTCCCAGACAAATAAATTTGTCTGGGAAGCGGCTCGTTGTTCGGTTCTCTATCACGCGAACGCGTAACGCAGGCAAGCCTTTGGCTTGCCTCCGACAGTCGAAAAAACAAGTTAAACTCCCCAGTTGCATGTATATACATAAACAAAATTGCTGTTCTATTTAAACTCATTTTTCAATATGTCGCCTTCCTCCAAATAATGTATCTTTCCTATAATTTTTCCGAATTTTACAAACTTACCATCCTTTCTAAAGACAATGTTATCGTCATAAATAAACGCTATCTGTAAGTTTTTATAATCATCTAATTTTGACAAAAGATACTTGTTTGTAATAACACGCGCTTCTAATACAATAAACTCTTGATTTTTGAAAGTAAATCGTGCCCCCTGCGATCTAACGCCAAAAGCCTTGACTTGCTTGCAAATCTTCTCAGCACTATCATCAAAATTGATGAGTAAATCGCTGTGAGAACTTGAAAAATAAATATAGTTCTCTCCAATTATCTGTGATTTTTTCGGGGAAAAGTTCACTCGAATAGCTTCTTTAAACGCGTCAACTTCAGCGATAAAACATAGTTTATATAGCAATCCTAAGTCTAAATCATCACTATAATGAAATTTAACTTGTGAAATAATATCACCTGAATCAATATCATCATCCATTATATGGCATGTCGCCCCCGGATCTTTATTAAACAGGATCGCTCCATTAATCGGGCTTTTCCCCCTTAAATCCGGCAAGTATGAGGGATGAATATTAACAAAGATCTGATGCCCTTTTTTGAGCTGGGAAACAGGCAGTATAAATGGGCAACCATTTGAGACTAAAACATCAAAATCTGTATTTATAATTTTTGATAAAAGCTCGTTTTTATTATGAAATATTTCATATTTTGTACCTGTTTTATCTAGGTATGTTTGAACATAGTTGAAAGTAGGAATAAGTATTTTCTCGATGTGATACCCAGATTCTATTAAAAATTTCAAAACCCCAACCCTGTTTCCAACGAAAAGATATTTTTTCAATTACAAGTCGACCCCTTTTTATAAGTAAATCGTCATCTAATTTTGTTTTACATCCAGCTTACTACCTTCCACGTTATACCATATCAGCTCGTATTGAGATAAAAACGGAAACGAAAAATCGGAAATTCTTTATTGCAACTTATATATATTTATTTCTCAAATTGAACATATGCTAATTTTAAAAAGCTGATGTGGATTAGGAATCTTTAGACAATATCTGCACTCTAACATTGAATATCGGTTTTTTGAACGTTTCCTACAATTTCAGTAGTTAGTATTTCAAAGTTGGACTTCAATTCTTCGTAATCAAGCAAATTTGTTTGAGACTCATTAATATACAATTGTAGGACATAGTGAGCCGTTTTGAGCACGTTATTCAATGCCAGCTTATAATCCGTTTCAACTGCTAAAAAACCTTTGTTACGCGATTGTGTTATTAAGTATATCCAATCTCCTATCGCATTCTTGGCAAACTTTAATGATTTTTGATTTTGACCGGGATGTTGCCTAAAGTAACTTAATGGTTCAGATATATATACAGCCTTTCCTTTCTCTAAGAGCAATATCCACGATGTCAAATCATTAAGTATTGGGACTCTTCGGCCATTAATATGCCCAAAGGTCTCGCACAAATGTTGCTTTTTAAATAGCACAGTCGTTGGCTCCCCTATGGCATTAACGTTATTTTTAAGCATATAATCTCCCAGTACTTTTCCGTCAATAATCGTATCTTCATAAAAAAGTTTCTTAGTAGTTGGCAAATCAGGTAGCTCATATCCGTTTTCGTCAATCAATTTTCTATACGATGTAACAAGTATCACATCTTTATGAGTTTCAAAATACTGAATCATCTTTTCTATTTTTTCTGGATGAAACAAATCGTCATCCATTAAATAATTAATATATTGACCTTTAGCTAACTCAAAACAGCGATCAAAATTTCCGGCTACCAATGGCGGATCATTTCTATAGTATTTAATGTGACTGTATTTCTTTAAATAAGGCTCTATTACATTTTTCACCCCATCATTTGTACTATCATCGCACACAATGATCTCAATATTTTCATAAGTTTGATTTAGTACGCTTTGTAAAGCAAGTTCAAAATAATACGGACGATTATAAGTAGGGATTAACACACTCACAAGAGGCAAAAACTGTTTATTTAATCTCCGGACTTCTTCTCCATAGACGTCCATAAATTTTCTTCTATACTTATCAAAACCATTTTTCACATTCACTATACCGCAATCGTGTATGCACCATGGCTCATTTTGGCGTACAATCCCTACCTCGTAACCCGCTAGCCAAAACTCTTGACATTGCGAAAGGTCATAAAAATGCCAGCCCGTAAACAAATCATCCCGCCATGGAATGTCGTATTGAGTAACCATTATTAAACCATCGATCGCTTGAACAGGTTCATAATCTAGTTCTGTATCTTTAAAACTTAATAACTTCATTTCCCCAGTATGACTGTCATAAACCTTGCCAAATCGTTGCGTGCTCTCCCACCAAACACCGTTTTTTGGAATTGTTTTAGCCCCAGCTACTCCAATCAACCCTAATTTAGGATACTTTTCAAAAAGAGCAATAATATCATATAAGAAATTTTTGTTAACTATAAACACATCCTGATGCAAATACACTTTATACTTTGCATCTGTCTGCCTCATTCCTTGATTGTATCCTGAAGTGATACTGTAAGCACCTTCGATAGCAATTAATTCAATTTCATATCCCACTGGCACATGAAGAGATTTTACATACCGTACAGATTCTTCATATAAAGCTCGATTATTAACACAACAAATAAAGGCAATTTTTTTGTCATTCATTACAAAGACTCTCCTCTTGCAACCTTTAATAAATCTAATACTTGTTCATCAGGCTGCTGAATTTGCTGTAAGAATCTTTCTGCCAATTCGTATTCCCCATAATAAAGCAGTACATAACCTAAATTGTAAAGAGTATCTCCATTCGTTGGATCAAGGTCGTAAGCAACATGAAAATAAGGCAAAACATGTTCGTGCAACCCGTGCTCAAAACAAATTATCGCAAGGGACTGAAGCACTTTAATTTTGTCGATGATGCATGTGTTCAATACTTCTTTTATAAGCGTTTCATCAATTTCATTTCCCCTTAATTCCTGCACAATTGCTTGTTTCGTTTCTTCTAAATCAACCTCGAACTCCAATCGACGCAACAAAAATGTAAGCGTTTGAACGTTTTTCAGCGGCTTTTCATTAATTTCCTCAAACAACTTTTGAACCTCTTCATCCGGATTTTTAATGAAGGACAAATATCGGTTAGCCAATTCTTTCTCTCCATACGAATTCAGCACAAAAGCTAAATTATAAAGGGTATCCGCATGATCTGGTTCCATTTCAAAAGCAGCGTGCAAATAAGGTAAAACATGTTCATGATGTCCAGCTGCAAAATTTTCAATTGCCAATCGATTCAATACATCCAATGAATTATGATTATTTTCTTTAATTGTGGTAATAATTTGTTCTGGCAAATAATTCTGTAATTCTGCCCATACGTTTTTCCCAGACATAAGCTCATCTAGTAAGGATAAGAGTTGACGATTTTCAAACTGTGCAGCCACTAAAAAGTAGCTGGACTCCAGCATCGGACGAACACTATCTCCATATATAGTCGCTAACTGATCCATAAAATGCTGCTGGCTGTCGCTAATAAAAGGCTTTAGTCCAGAGATAGAGGTTCGGAATCCCGCTTCTTTTAACAGGTAGTAAATTTGTGAAAAACTGTACATATTACGATCCAAAACAGGGTTACCGCCGTCTAATAAGTCCTGTATCACTAAGCAATGGCCAATATTAGGAAGCTTCGCAATAAACAATCCATTCTCTTTAAGATGCCTTACAATAAATTGAAGCAGCCTTTTATCTAGCAAAAAAGTGTCGCCGCTAAATAAAATGGCATCAAACTCCCGATCAATGATGTCATGATGCTCAAAGCTGTCAGTCATGATCGCGAACCTGCTTGCCTCTTCAATTGAAAATGGATTTTTCTCAACACCATATAATTGGGCAAGTGGATACTCATTTTTCACTTTCAACAAAGTACCGCCTGATCCAGCACCAATATGAAGCACACAAAGTGCTTCGTCTTTACGCGCCTTTATGCATTCCACCATTTCACAGTCCACTCGATATGAATTCGAATCTGTTCCCCATTTTTCCTTAAACTTCTTCTCATTTTCAGTCAAAACGCGAGAATAGGCATTAACATCCTTTTTCCACGATACACTTCCGTAGTGGTGAATAAACGTATCTTTACAGAGCATCAAACGGTATCCTGCTTTGCGTAAGCGGACCGAGTAATCGTCATCCTCAAAATTCCCCGGCGTAAACTGTTCATCAAGAAATCCTACTCTATTTACAGCCTCTCTTTTCATTAACATGCAAAAACCAATTAATTTTAACCTTTCTTCCCATTTATTAGGGTTAGAAACATTATAGCCTGCGGCAAACCGATGCATTTCATCAATCGATGTATAGTTCACCGGAATCGTTGAATAATATGCTGCCGAGTTGGTTATGGGTCCGACCGCCCCAATATCATCAGAACTATACAGGCATATTAACAAATTATCAAGCCAATTTTTCGTTACGACTGTGTCGTTATTTAAAAGCAGAATATTATCTCCTGATGCAATCTCTATTCCTTGATTGCAGCCTTTCGGAAACCCCAAATTTTCATCATTAAAAATGGCTTGGATGTCGCGTTGTTGTTTCAACCACTCTACTGTTCCATCAGTAGAGTGGTTGTCAACAACAATGATTTCATAGCTTTTTTCGTTTGTGTATTTTCTAATGCTTTCGATACATTGCTTTGTATAGTCAAGTTGATTATGAGTGAGAATAATGATACTTGTTTTCATATAAGTCTCCCTCTTAATTCCCTCTGCTGTATAAGCCATTTGCTGTCAGGGTAAATGTTTTTAGCCTCCTGTAAAATAGTAAGGCGTTCTTCTTGCATCCCACTTAGTTTCATCAGTTCCAACACATATTTATATAATCGAAAATCATGATGACCGAGATTGATGGCTAACAACCCATATTGAATGGCTTCTGCAAACTGTTCCTTCATGGCTAGGCCTTCAACTATATTAACAAAACCATCTGCATCCAAAGCATTGAAGTCTTCAATGCTTTGGTAAAATCCAAGAGCTACTTCAATAAATTCATAACGATGCAGCAAATGTCCAAGATAAAGATTAATTTTGTTGCTAAATTGATTTCGCAAACCAATTAATTGCTCGAATAGGTCATATTTTTGCAGTTGAATGGTTCGCTCGATTAAATGAAGATAAAAACTTTGTTCCGGAACGCAATCCGAGTCTTGAATAATAAATTTCAAAAACTCTCTTTCCTTTTCATCTCCAACTATAGTGATTAGCAATTGAACAACCTCTAATCTTCCGGAAATTAATGAAGCAATCAAAACATCGTACAAATCTAAGCAACCATTTTTTATATAAGTTTCTAAAGAATATAAAGAACCATTTAGTAATTGTGTAATTGCTTCTTCATATTCTCCTTTTAAAATATTTAGTTTAATTTCGAATCCTTTTCTAACGTATTCTTCTTTTAACTTTGAAACATAATATTCAGTAATCGCTTCTAGGCCTAAGTTAAGAGCAACTCTTAATAAAAGCAATATATCCCTTTCATTAGTAAACCAATTTCGTCTTTCTAAAAATTGGATAACCTCATCTCCAGAATGACATTTAGCCAACAAGCCTAAAACATGATATAAGGATTCGTAACTCTTATTATTTATAGACAATGCACTCGTATAATGATGGACGGCTTCTTGTAGATTTCCTTTATGTTTATAAATATGCCCAAGTAAAATATGCGGATCATACTCTAAATACTCGATACTCTTTATAAATTTTTGATACTTATGTTTATTGTTTACTAGCTCTGATAAAACTTCTAAGGCGTCATCGTATCTATGCTGCAAATAATAAATTTCGCCTCTTAAATATTTGAAATCAGGAGTTTCACTGTAAATATGCTCGGCATCGCTTATAACATTTAACGCATCATTAAATCTTTCTAAATATTTCAAACACAAAATAATTTGCACAATACAAATTGAAACCCAACTAAATCTAAAATCAGGTTTCAACTTATAAGCCATTAGGTAATACTTTAGAGCTTCTTCTACCTCAGCTTTAGAGAGGTACTCATTTGCCAAATTAAAGTAATCAAAACCTTTACTATTAGAAAAATTCAATTCCTTTTCAATTAACGGGGCATTACGTTCATTCTTTCTCTTTTCTTTGACAGTTTGAGTCATATATCCTGAATGATAAATAATAAAAGGAATCATTTCTGTCGTTAATTCATGATTACCATTTTTTTGTAGTTGTTCGTGAATGGAGCGATAATAGCGAATATGAGGGCTATTCCGATATATTCTTGTACTTTTATGCTGAAGGACACGCTCCCCATACGTACCCATGAAGTTATAGATTGTCACATCATAACCATCTATATTTTCCTTTGAGTTTTTTAATATTGTCATTAGTTGTTGCAGGCTCTCCCTATCAACATACTCATCTGCATCAAGAACTAAAATCCATTCCCCGCTTGCTTGATTTTGTGCATAATTTCGGGCATCCGCAAAGCTATTTGTCCACTCAAAATCATATATTTTATCTACATACTTTAGAGCAATTTCTTTTGTGGAATCAGTTGACCCAGTATCAACAATAATAATTTCATCGACAATACCATGCACGGAATCAAGACAACGTTGTAATACCTTCTCTTCATTTCTCACAATTATACATAACGATAGTAATGGCTTCATGGCACACATCCCTTTTTAATTAACTCGTTTAAAAAAATATCGTGTCATTCTTATCGTAGGAAAGACACGATACTTTTTTAAACGTCCCTCTTCTAAAAAGAGGGACTTGGTTATATTAGCGAAGTAATTGAAGAACGCCTTGTGGTTGTTGGTTAGCTTGCGCAAGCATCGCTTGTGCTGCTTGAGTAAGGATGTTGTTCTTCGTGAATTCCATCATTTCTTTTGCCATGTCTACATCGCGGATGCGAGATTCAGCAGCAGTCAAGTTCTCCGATGATGTTGACAAGTTGTTAATAGTGTGCTCTAGACGGTTTTGATATGCACCAAGTTTAGAACGTTCTTTAGACACCGCGCTAATTGCGTTATCAATCGATGCAATAGCTTGGCTCGATAAAGCGTTTGAACCAACAGAAATACCAGCCACATTAAGAGCGCCTGAACCAGTGCTCATTGAGTTAATAGACAATGAAATAATTTGATTATCATTTGCACCTACTTGGAATGTGCCAATAAATGAACCGTCTAACAAGTTTTTAGTGTTAAATTGTGTTGTGTTAGAAATGCGGTCGATTTCAGACAATAATTGATTTAACTCGTCTTGAATGTTGTTGCGGTCTGCAGTTGTGTTTGTATCGTTACCACCTTGAACTGCTAGTTCACGCATGCGTTGAAGAATCGCATGAGTTTCATTCAATGCGCCCTCTGCAGTTTGGATTAAAGAAATCGCATCTTGAGAGTTTTTCGCAGCCATATCTAACCCGCGAATTTGACCGCGCATTTTTTCAGAGATCGCAAGACCTGCTGCGTCATCGCCGGCACGGTTGATGCGAAGACCAGAAGATAACTTCTCCATGTTTTTAGCTGCTGCGCTTGTACCCGATGTTAGTTGGCGGTAAGTGTTAAGAGCTGCAATATTATGATTGATTCTCATTGTTTTTTCCTCCTTGAATGTGTTTTTTCCACGTCCGTGTGGTTGGCTGCAGTTTCGAAAGTCGGCCGCCTTTCTTACCTGCGTTCACTTTTATTATCGGATTAGTTATTTAAAAGTTTAATAGTTTTTTTGTAAAAAAATTAGATTTTAATGTCAAGAAATTGTGAAAATGGAGATGGTTGTTGAATCTCTTTGATGTTGTGCGCTGGGTCGTCCTTATGTCTATTAATGATTTCATTCAGCGCTTGTTCGGCAATTTGTTTATTGTCTTCGACCACGCGCGCAATCACCCCTTGAACTTGCACTCCGCCGATGCTAAGACTCATTCGTTCTCCCCCCTTTCTAGTTTTTTCAGATGGCTTTGTAATTCATGTAAAACGGTTTTCGAGGCGAGAGACGCTTCACTATTTTCCGCTTGGATAGCGAGGTAGATTTCTTTGCGGTGAATATCGACATGTTTCGGAGCATTGATTCCTAGCTTTACTTGATCGCCTTGGATAGAAAGAACAATAATCTCAATCTCCCCGCCGATTTGAATCGCTTCATGTAATCTACGCGTTAGTACAAGCACTTTTCTCGCCTCCTTTTACTTAGCTCCTGCTTTTTCAGGAAATAACCGGTGCTTCGTTCGGTAAGGTGTATTCGTTAGAATCACCTGCTTGCCTAATTTTTTTGCACGGTTTACAACAATCGGTGCCTGTAAGTTAGCAGTTGTATTCTCAAACGGATCAGCAACCGTTAAAATAACGTATACTGCCACATCACGTTCAGACGAAAGTTCAAGCCGTTCGATAGTTTGCTCATCCAGTTCAATATCGTAGTCTGGAAAATACAAAAACGGGTCAATCATTGCAAATCCAAGTACTGGTGTCTTCACCGACTGTAAAATAATAAAAGGGGTATCCTCAATCGGCAACAAAACAAACTGTTTTTCGTCTAAAAATCCTGGAATACCGTTTGAAAAATAAAAAATGTCTGTGCCATTAACTTCCACCTCACCGTGGTATTTTGTACGGAGTTTCATCATCCCACACCTTTAAACAGAAATTTCTACTTGATTACCAATGTTGACAAAGTCAATTTTCAACGAATTTCGCTGTGCCAAATCAACGTTTACTTTTCCTGGTGTATAGTGAATTATCGGTTTATTCGCTTTCGCCTGAACCATCGGCTTATGAACCTTCACGTCAATATGCACTTTTGCTGGTTCAAAATTAGTCTTGACGCTAAAAAGAGATGGAATCCACCCAATGTTAAATTCATACATTGGCTTGTCGCTGTTTTCTTTTGCTTGCTCGACCAGCGGCTGTCCGCCATCTTCAATTCTCATCAACTCATCTCCTTGCCGAGATACGCGGGCAATGCCTTCCAACCAGTCTTCATACCCTTTTTGCGCAAATTCTTCAATGCGGCGGAAAATATGCTTTAAGTCCATGTCTTCCCATGCTTTTGTTTGGTCAATCGTTAGTTTTGAAGGAGTGGTTTCCATCGTTAATTGGGCAGGCGGTTGCGTAATTTCTAACTCTGCCGGCGGCTGTTTTATTTCCTGCACAGGCGGAGTGGTATGAATCGCGATTTTTGCAAACGTCGATTGCAAGCGTATTTGCGGAAGCTGCATCTTTCTCCCTCCAGAGGAAAAGCTATCTTGCCCTCACAAGATAGCTTAACGTAAAAAGTCAAGAAGCGTCGGCTGAATAATACGGGCACCGACACCGAGAGCGGCACGATGTACGCTTTCTTGTGTTTTTAAATCCGTAATTACTTGCTCGATATCAGCATCTTCATTATCGGATAAAATTTTATTAGCGATTACCTCTTGTTGGTCGACCCGATCTTCCATTAATTCTATGCGGTTCATTCGTGCCCCTAATTCCGCACGGGCGCTTAGGAAATTATTTATATGCTTGTCGATGTAGCTAAGATATTGGTTAATGTCTTTCCCTGACTTCGTCGGATCGTTTAAGTCGTTGTTTAAAAATTGCAGATCACTAAATAATCTATTGCCGTTTGCCGCCGTTGCTGTAGTATCATATCCAAATATTTTCGTTGCATCCACATTTACCGGTATATAAATTCCTTGTGATAGCTCAATATTGACTTGTTGCGAGTTCGTTGGTGCAACAGGTGGGGTTTGATTCAAGTCTACCGGCTGTTTTAGTGTATCTGTTCCGTTAAAAATATATTTATCTCCTACTTTTGTATTGGCAATAGTGACAAGATGATCTGTCAATTGCTTTACTTCTTGAGCAATCGAGGCTCTTTGGCTTGATTCGTATGTGTCGTTGCTTGCCTGCACAACAAGTTCGCGGATCCTTTGTAACACTTGTGTCGCTTCATCAAGCGCCGAGTCAGAATTATCAATCCAGCTATTCGCTTCCGAAAAGTTACGCTTAAACTGCTGTACCTCAGTTAAATTCGTGCGGTACACCATCCCTTTCATCGCCACAACCGGGTCGTCCGAAGGTCGATTAATCTTTTTTCCCGTCGATAGTTGGTCTTGATATTTTCCAAGTTGTGCGTAGCTTGTGCTTAAATTTCTCAGCATATTAGAAGCCAACATTCCTTGTGTTACGCGCATGCTTCTTCACCTACCTTCCTACAATTCCCATTCCGTTAATCACTTTATCCAACATTTGATCAATCACCGTAATTTGCCGCGCTGCTGCATTATAAGCATGCTGGTATTTAATCATATTAGTCATTTCCTCGTCTAATGAGACAGAACTAGCCGATTGACGGCGGCCGTCGACCGATTGTTTTAACGTATCGCTATTATTTTTCATTCGTTCTGCTTGTTGCCCATCCACTCCTAGTTTTCCAATCCATCCTTCGTAATTAGATTTGATCGTCCCAGATGTTAGTGGTAGTCCAAGGGTTGTTAAATCTAAAATCGTCGATGTCCCAACTAAGCTCACGGAATTGGACGACAACAACATTTTTCCGACATTCGCCAAGTTGATAGCGTTATTGCCGTTTCCTGATGTTCCATCAATAGATGCCGCAATTTTCGATAGATCGTCAATCGCTGAAGATAATGTAATGTTTTTAGCAGCGTCTGTTGCTGTCAAACCACTAAAAAAATCAATGCCCGTTGTACTTCCATCTAATGCGTATCCTTGTTGATGAACTTTGTTAAATACTGTACCGAACGCGTAGGCTAAATCGTTCAAATGGCTAACCATTTCCGGATAAATCCCTTTTGTATTTCCTAATGAATCTTTATACCCAAATGATTCCACAAGACCTAGCAATTTACCCGATGAAAAAGTGGTAATCGGTATAGTCGTTGTCCCTACTTGCATCTGGTCGATATCACCAGAGGGGGTTTCTGTCACGCCATCTCCATCAATATCTTGTCCATTCGGACTCGGAATGGAAAGTGAATTCACAGTACTACCTTGCACTAGATAAATTTTATTGCCGCTGCCATCTAGAATCGGATTGCCGCTGTTGTCTACTAAATACACATTGTACGTTCCTTCGGCAATTTTTAATGTGTTTCCGCCACTCGATACTTTTTCCACACGTACATTGACAAGCTCTGACAACTGATCGACGAGTCGGTCTCTTTCGTCATATAAATCATTCGGCAAATAGCCGTGTGGCTCAATTTCACTAATTTGTTTGTTAATATTGCTAATTTGTGCAGTCAGTGAGTTGATTTGGGTAATCGTCACACCAATTTGGTTGCCAAAGTCTTTTTGAATTTGTGATAGCGAATCATACAAATAATGAAATGTTTCCACTACCGCCAATCCACGCTGTCGAACAACGGAGCGAGCCCCTTCATTCTCAGGGTTAGCACTTAAATCTTGCAATGACTGCCAGAATTGATCGAGCGTTTTGGATAGCCCGTTGTCTGAAGGTTCGTTCATAATATCTTGCATTTTGGCAGTAGCATCTGCTCTTGCTTCCCAATACCCAAGCTTATTATTTTCCTCACGGTACTGCACATCTAAAAAGCTCTCCCTCACCCGCTGAATAGAACCGGCTTCCACACCAGTCCCCATCTGTCCAGGAATTTGCGGGCGGTTCATCGAAGCGGCTGGATACGGCTCTGTTTCTACAAAATTGACACGTTGACGCGAGTAGCCAGGGGTATTCGCATTCGCAATGTTATGACCTGTCACATATAATGCCGTTTGTTGCGTGAACATGCCGCGTTTTGCTATTTCCAGCCCTTGAAACGTTGAGCCCATTATTTATTCCCCTCTTTCCAATATCTATGCTTTTGAGTCAAAAATTGTCCAGCTATTATCTTGCCGCAAAGAAGTCGAATGAGGATGACGATAGCTGATTTCTTGCGGCTGTGGCAAAATTAATTGAAGCGTCATATTGACAAATTGCAATGATTGCTCAATAAGCTGCTGATTGAGCTCATTGACTTCTTTTAACTCTGCCATCACCTCTAACAGTTGGTCTTGTAACCTTTTTAATACTACCTGTTCCGATGATGGAGCTAATTCGATACATGCCGTTAACGTCAGGTCCTGCGCTAAACAATCATGGGCAAAATCAGTCATTAATTCCATACGTTTTTTTTCCATTTGGTTAATCATCGCCAATATTTTCTGTTCTTCTTTGACGATAGTCATTAAGGCGTCTGTATCGCCTTTCTTTAGCACCTCCGTTTTTTTACGAGATGATTGCAGCAATTGCTCGTGCACGGTCAAATATTTTTCTAATAAATCAACTAGCGGTGTGGCGGACATGAAATCCCTCCGATATAAACTGGTACGTGTTATTTGTTAAAATAAAAATCGTATACACTTTTGGCAACCGCATATGCATCTACTTTATAGCTTCCGCTTTGGACTTGTTCTTTTAGCGCTTGCACTTTATTTTGCCGCTCCAACATCCATGATGAATTTTGTTGTAACTCTTTTGCTTCTTCTGAAATCTCTACTTGGTCTTTCTTTGGATTCGACTTATCGTTCACGGAAGCCTTGTTAGGGTATAGTTTATAAGGATCTATCTTTGTGGAATAAAAGTTATGAATTCGCACACCATTCCCTCCTTTATATCCGTCCTTTATTTCTTACTTATATTATCGACATGTTGAGAATCTTTTTTAATCTTCTTTCTCATTTTGCTTTGTATAATATATTCTTTTGTGCTGAGATTCTTTTTTCCGCTCTTCCTCTTGTTTTAGTACCTCAATTTGTTTATTCAAATCTTTCATACATTTTACACAAAATTTCCCTTCCCGAATGATCGTACCGCATCGTCCACATGGATAACCTAAGTTCGGAAAATTAGCAAGTTGTAGCCGTCCTGATTTAATAAATTTAATAATTAAATCCTCTTCTACTCCTGTTCCTTCCACTACTTGAGGAATGGTAGCCATTCGATTTTCCCGTTTTCTTATATAGTGGTACACTTTTTCAAATTGTTTTTCCTCTTCTCGATAACATCCCTCACAAATATCGCGGAATTGGCTTTTTACAAATAAACCTCCACATTTTGGACAATTATCTAAATTCATCTTCTCATCCCCCTAAAGCATAAATAGCTAGCCACTAAATTCCTTTTACGTATAAATATTAATAATTAATCCTTGGATTTCACCAATGGCCGTTAACAAATCTACTCCCTCTTGTTCATTTTGTAGCGTCTTGTTCGTTAATTCGAGCAGCTTTGTATCCACTTCTTTTACAATCTTAAATATGCGCTGACGCCCCATCCAGTTAAATCCGCGTTGTTCAGATAGCTGTAGTCCATGTTTTACCACATCGTTCAGCAAGGATTTAACCAGTTGTTTATATTTTCGTAAATCTTCAATCGAACGCGACTCAAGCAACTTTTTCCCTTGTTCCTCAATTTGTTGAGTAAGTTGGTGAAAACGTTCGTGCATAAAATTTTCTTCGTTTTTTGCCACCATTTCCGAAAACGTAACAGAAGCAGCAGTTGTTTTTTCTTTTGAGCTTGGTTTGAGTATGTTAGTTTTTGTTATTTTTTGGATTTCCATATCCTTCGCTCCTACATTTGATCGAGCTGTTTCATCAAACGGACAATTTCCCCAATAACTGCATAAAGTTGTGCTGGAACACGATGTTCATGTTCGGCTAAATGTTCGACAAGAGAGCGGTCTTTTGGTAATGGTATATTTCGTTCATTAGCTTTTTCAATGATTTCTTTTGCGATTGTTCGCTTCGTCGTTTCTGTTAGACGACTCACTTCCCCCTCATAACAAGCCAAAGCAGAAAAATAGTGTTTATAGCGATTTTTCATACTACCACATCATATCCTTTCTCGCTATTCTCCTCTTTCATGGATGACATGGATTGCATTTGCTCCGTCATGTTAGTAAAAGAAATTTTACTTATATTGTAGCCGATTTGCTGCAAATTTTCTTGTGCTGATTCTACTAACTCTCTTAACGTTTCTTCGGCTTCTTTAGCATCCGTTTTCACAGTAATAGCTATATTTCTTTCTGTCATCTGTAAAAACAACCCTACTTTACCGTATTTATCTGTATCAAACACAAAATATACGCTACAATTTTGCCAATCCACTTTCTCGTGTTCATTTCGTGAGTTCAAGTAAACATGGAGGGTTTCTATTTTATTATCCATCATGACTGGGATTTGGTACACCATCGTTTGTGCATGGCTTTTCGGATCAAATTTACTTGCTAATTGTTGCCCTGTTATATTAGCGATAATATTCTCGGCTGGAATCGCAGCCTTCTGCCCTGATTCCGACAATTGAAGTAATAATGATTTCAAATTATGCTGTGGCATAGACTCACTCTTTTCAACCATCTGTGCTAATTCATTTTCATATTGAAGACCAATGCGACGCATGTACTCCAATGTGTTTCGAGCGGAAAACGATTCGGCGGGCATTTTAAACAAACGTTCCAATTGCGAAGCGACCTGCTTCTGAATAGGCATATTTTCGTTTGTTTTTTCTTTTATTTCTGAAATAAAGTGCTTCACTTTCACATCAGATGGCTGAAAACGTACCGTTTCCATCAGTTTTTTTACTTCATTTACGAGTATTAACGCCTCTTTCTGTTTTCCAGAAGTAAATAGTTGTTTCGCTTCTGCCAACTTTGAACTTGCTTGCAACAACTGTTTTTCTGTGCCCATATCTGTAAACAACATAAAATCCCCATGTAAAATCGCTCGGTCTAGTGAGTGGATAGCTGCTTCTATCCATAGCTTCCCTTGCTGCACACGTAGTTGACCGTTCGTTAACGACGATATTGATTTTTCAAGTTTATTCCCTACATCGTTTTTCATTTTGCGAAACTCATCTGTCGCTTGCGCCATCTTTTCAGTTACTACTCGAACGACGACATCTTTTGTCTGGGTAGGAAGACTAACAAACCAATCTTCGTTCACATAAGGCTGAGATAGCCCTTCTGCACGCATAACAGTCGGTAAATCCAAGTCAACATCATGATGGCTGCTTGAACCTTCCTCCTTATCATTCAAAGGAAAACGAACCGCTTCTGCTAGTTTTTCTAACGATTCCCCCAATGGTTTTCCATTCATCATTTCATGAACGGCGCGTAAGTAGCTAGATTTTAGGGGAAGTTTTTTAGCAACAAGCACCTCAATAGTTGCCCATTTTGTTGTTCCTTTTGTTTGTTCCAAAAAATTTTTTACCGTTGCCTTTTCTTCAACAGTGAGGATAACCCCTTGCGCTTTTAATTTCTGCTCTAATTTCGCTAAGTCGTTTCCTTCCGTCCATTGTGCAAATGGCTTCTGCACTAATCCTTTCACTTCCACTGTATCTTGAGTCACCCGCTCAATCTGTACAACCACTTTATCTGTATCCGGCACACCATTTTGGAATCGAGCACGTACTTCTTGACCGTTTATCGTTACAATCGCTTCTTGCTGATCAAGTTTTTCTTTAATTGTGACAAAGACTGTCTCTCCTTCTTGCAATTCATCCACTTTATCGTAGTACGTCGGTAAGTTAGTAGTCCACTCATTGGAAATTTGCATTGGTTTCCACCTACTCTTATTCTTTACTGTTTTTTATATCGGCAAGATGACTGTAAATGTTTATGGATTTCATTACGCACGGACAAGCGTAAAAGAAAATACGTCACGCGCGCCTGCTTGTTTCAAAAGGCGTGCAGCGTGGTAAACGGTCGAGCCCGTCGTGTAAAGATCGTCAATGATAACGCATTGGTCGCACCGCCATTCATCGATACATAGCCGAAACTGAACCGTCCGCAGCCGCTCTATTTTCGTCTTTTTCGACTGCTTTTCGGAATCGACGCGCTCTAATACGTCGGCGATAGGAAGGGAAAGCAACTCAGCGAGCGATTTCGCTTGATTAAAGCCGCGCTCATACAACCGCTTCTTGCTCAACGGAATCGGTACAAGCACGACATCTGGGGAAAAATGGCGGAAAAATTCGTGGCAAACATCCGTGCGAAACGCCTCGACAAGCGCATAATCGCCGCGGAACTTCCAACGCGCCACCACATCTTTCATCCATTCATCGTACACATAGACCGAGCGATTTTTCGTCAATACATCGCGCCATTCGTCTGCTTGTTGCCAACGGAGGCAATCCGCGCATAACTCACCGTGGCGGTATAACTCTGCAACTTGCGAAAACGGCCGGTCGCACCGATGGCAACGTTCTCCGTCAAGCAACGAAAACGAGCGGCGGCACATCTCGCACAATACGTCTAGTTGTTTCACTGTTAAAAAATCGCCCCATCCTAGTTTCGGCTCATAGCGCTGATGGCAAAGCAAACAAACGGTCATCGCAATACCCCCCTTTTTCTCGCTTCGTCGTTCATGTGGCAAATATGTTGCTTTGCCTTCACCATCGCTCTCGTTTTTCCGAAGTGAAAAAAACGAACGTCCCCACTTGGATATTGGGCGCTGCGCCCCACTCTTCCAGCGATTTGTACAAGCGCTCCTTCGGTAAATACATCGTCTTCCGCCCCCAACACTGCCACATCGATATTCGGAACGGTCACTCCCCGCTCTAAAATGGTCGTCGTCACTAAAAGCGGAATAGTACCATCACGAAACGACTGCACTTTTTCTTTGCGCGCTTTATCTTCCGCATGCACTCCGACAATACGGCGGTCGAGCCGCTGCAAAATCGCGGCGACTTTTTCCAACAACTCGACATGGGGCACAAACAAAAACGCTTGTTTTTTCTCGTCTAGCCGCTTTTCGACCCAAGCGAGCACATTCGTTGGCAGCGTCCCCTTGGTTACTTTTTTCCGCCAATTTCCGCACCATTCAAACATAGGAACAGGGAGTGGATAGCCGTGGTAACGAGCAGGGATCGTGACAGCAGCTCGTTTGTTCTGCTTGATTTCTCGCTGCCAGTTTTCTGAGGGAGTAGCGGTTAAGTAGAGGAGAGTGGACGTTTCCGTGCGCGCTTTTTCAGCAGCGTATGCGAGCATTGGCTCGACAGAATACGGAAACGCATCGACTTCATCCATAATCATGACATCAAACGCGCGGTAAAATCGCAACAGCTGATGGGTAGTGGCGATGACGAGCGACGCTTGCTTATTCCGTTCTTCGCTACCGCCGTATAAAGCGATCGTCGGGACCGATGGAAATGCTCGTTTTAGGCGCGGAGCTAATTCGAGGACGACGTCCGTTCGTGGGGTGGCAAGGCACACGCGCTCACCACGTTCTAACGCTCGTTTAATGCCGGGGAACAATACTTCCGTTTTCCCTGCGCCGCACACCGCCCAAATGAGCAGTTCCGTGCGCTGTTCAATGGCTTGTACGACCGCATCGGCGGCTTGTTGTTGCGCTTTCGAAAGCGTCCCTGTCCATACGAGCGGATAAGGATAAACGATGCGCTCCGGTGGAACGTTAGAAACAACAAGCGGGGTACATTCACTCACTCGCCCCATCGTCACGCATTTTCGACAATACGTGCATACCGTTTCACAACGGGCACAAAAAAAGGAAGCAAATAAATGAGGCACATCGTTTCCACACCGCATGCAACGATGCCCTTGTTCGGTAGAGGCAACGCCTTTTTGATACGATACATACCCGTTTTCATAGTGAGCTTGAATTTGTTCGAGCGAAAAAGGAAGTTCCTCGAGAAGAAGCTGCCTTCCGGCAAGAAAAGAAAGGAGTTCAGAGGAAGCGGAAAAATAGGGATTTTGTTCACGGATGGGGATGGTGGCAATATGGCTGATCGGCACCGCCTTTTCTCCCCTGACCGCACTTAATGGTTCGGGAACTAACTTTGTTCCATCATACATAAAACGCATCGTATCCCTCCTGCTAAAAATAATGGGTAGCAATGAAAACCAAGGGCTTGGCGCTCCTCCGTCAACAGAGGAACGCCATTATGGCCGATACCAAGCAAGCCCAAGTGCCCCTTCACCTAAATGCGTGCCGATGACTGGACCAAAATAGCTGATCGTAAAATCGACGTTCGGATATTGCGCTGCAAGCTCATCTTTCCACGCGGTTGCCTCTTTTAAACGGTTCGCATGGATAATCGCTGCTTTTATCGGTGCGCCGCTGGCTGCGTCTTCCGCGAGCAACTCCTCGATGCGGTTTATCGCTTTTTTGCGTGTACGCACTTTTTCAAACGGCACGATCACTTTGTTTTCAAAATGCAATAAAGGCTTGACTTGCAAGAGGCTGCCGATGAACGCTTGTGCACCGCTTAAGCGCCCGCCGCGCTGCAAATGAATTAAGTCATCGACCATAAAATAAGCGCGAAGCGATTTTTTCATTTCATCTAAGCGCGCGATAATATCTTCCGGGCGTTTTCCATCAAGCGCCATCTGAGCAGCTTCGATGACATAAAATCCTTGCGCCATGCAGCTAATTTCCGAATCGTACGGATACACCGGAATATCGACCATCGTTCCCGCGGTCACCGCCCCTTGGTACGTCCCGCTAATGCCGCTCGATAAATGAATACTAATGATGGCGTCGTAATCCCTTAGCGACTCAAACAGTTCAACAAACGCCCCTGTCGACGGCTGCGATGTCGTCGGGAGATATTTATGCTGCTTCACTTCGATAAAAAACTGCTCGGCGTTGAGATCCACTTCTTCTCGGTATGTTTCGTTGCCAAACGTCACACATAACGGAATCATATGGATACGCAACGATTCCCGCACTTCTTTCGGAATATAGGCCGTACTATCTGTGACAATCGCTGTTTTCATCGCTCGTACCTTCCTCATTCGATAGTGTCTAAGCTTTATTGTAGCGAAAAATGGGACAAATTGCATTAAGAAAAGCGCAAAGCGCCCGCCTATCGGCGAAGAGCGCACAAGCCCCACCGACGAGGCTCAGCCCAAGCAAAGCTTGGGCTGATATTTCAAAGAAGCGAACGCAGTGTGTCGCCGCCGAAAGAAGGGGCAGAGCGCATCACACCGATGGCACTTGGAACTAGACAGCTCTCTGCCCCATTACAAAATTTTACGCTTTCCTGTCTTAATAAAAAAGGCTGTCGAACGATTCGACAACCTTCGCTAGCGAACTTCGACCCAGCCGTTTTTTATCGCGACGACGACCGCTTGCGTCCGGTCGCTGACGTTTAATTTTTGTAAAATGTTGCTGACGTGGTTTTTCACCGTCTTTTCGCTAATAAAAAGCGCTTCTCCGATGCCGCGGTTGCTTTTTCCATCCGCTAATAGCTGTAATACTTCACATTCTCGGCGTGTTAACAAATGAAGAGGCAAGCATACTTCGCGCTTTGCCGGCGCTTCTTTTTTGTTTTCCCCAGCCGCAAGTCGCCGATATTCTTTCACTAAATTGTGCGTGACACGCGGATGCAAATACGAGCCACCTTCCGCTACGACTTTTACCGCTTCGACTAACGTATCCGCATCCATATCTTTTAATAAATAGCCTGATGCTCCACTTTTTAACGCATGCATCACATAATTTTCGTCGTCATGGATGGAAAGAACGACAACTTTCGTATCTGGGTACGTATCAATCAACTGGCGCGTTGCTTCCACTCCGTTCGTGTGCGGCATGTTAATATCCATAATGACAATATCTGGACGATATTTTTCTACAAGGGCAAGCGCTTCTCTCCCATCTGCCCCTTCTGCTACTACTTCAAATTGTTCTTCAAATTGCAAAATGCGCTTAACTCCTTCACGGAATAGTTGGTGATCATCAATAATGACGATGCGCGTTTTCATCGCTCGTTCCTCCCTTTCTTCCTGTTGCCTCCGCATTGAGTGGAATTTGAATAAAAATAGTTGTCCCGACCCCAATTTGCGAGCGTATGTTCATTGTTCCTTCCAATAGCTCAACCCGCTCTTTCATGCCGAGCAAGCCGAATGCATCTTCTTTTTTCTCTGTCGTATCAAATCCTTTGCCATTATCTCTTATTAGCAAAAACAAATGCTGTTTGTTCATCTCCATTTTCACTTCAATTTCCGATGCATCGGCATGTTTCAGCGCGTTTTGCACCGATTCTTGCACGAGGCGGAAAATAGCCACTTCAAATCGAGCGGGTAGCCGTTTTTCTTCTCCGATATGTACAAAGGAAATGCGCGTTTTTTTGTTATACTCCTCCATCGTTTGCAAATATTTACGAAGTGTAGGAATTAAGCCTAAGTCGTCAAGCGCCATTGGTCTTAAATCATATATAATTCGCCGCACTTCGTAAAGAGCAGAACGAACCATTTTTTTAAAATCACGCACTTCGACAATCGCTTCTTCCGCCCCCCCTTTCACGAATGATGCGCTCCATTAAATCCGACCGCATCATCACATGCGCAAGGAGCTGCGCAGGTCCATCATGAATTTCACGCGACAGACGCTTTCGCTCTTCTTCTTGTGCTTCAATAATTTTCAGACCAAACTCTTGCTTTTGCCGCGCTCCTTCAATAAATTCGCTCACTTCGCGGAAATCGCTCGTTAAATAGTTCAATACGACCGTAATTTGTCCAATTAAATGGTCGGCGCGCTGAATCGTTTCTTTCAACCCGGCAAGCCGGCGTTCCAATTCGTCGCGGCGCAACCGCAACTGCTTTTCTTGTTCGCGAATCATCGTCACTTTCATTTGCAAGTCGTGGGCTTTTTCGTACGTTTCGCGAATTTCTTCTTCGGAGTAACGAGAAAATTGGCGATTTACTGCCGACAAACGCTGCCGAGCAAGCCGCGCTTGCGCCTCTAATTGATCAGCTTCCTGAATAATTTGCTGGACGCGCCGTTTCGTTTCCGTTAGTTCATTAACCAAGCGGTCATGTTCTTGGCGCGACTGCTCGCCAATTCGGAAAATTTCGTCCTTGCTATCGTGCACGGTATTAATCATTTTTTCGACAATTTTATCCAATGCCTTAGCATTTAATTTTTTATATGAAGACATAACGTTCCTCCAACGTTTGGTGAAATCCTCACCCTTCTAGCTATAGAGAAGGGCTTCTTAAGTTAGCATAATAAAAAAACGATAAATTTTTCCGGTGAAAAGTTTTATTGAAGGAAAAAAGTTGTCGATTTATAATAGAAAAAGCGTAATTGTTTTTATCGCCGTTTTATGCGTGTATTTTTAGTATAGCACGTTTTTCTATGGACAGATTAGGAAAATAGACATTTTTCTTCATTCGAACAAAAGTCGCAATGTCGAACGTTGCCGATAAGGGGTGTTTTTCGTTTGTTGCCAATGTACTACACTGTCAAAGGGTACGGGGAAGCAGAAATCGTGATGGAAAAATCGCGATTCATTTGTTATGTCAATCGGGCGACGACAGAAGAAGAAGCAATACAATTCATTCAAACGATTAAAAAAAGACATTGGGATGCGACGCATAACTGCTCGGCCTACCTCATTGGCGAACACGACCATATTCAAAAAGCAAACGATGATGGCGAACCGAGCGGCACTGCCGGTGTTCCGATGCTTGACGTATTAAAGAAAAAAGGATTGAAAGATACGGTCGCTGTCGTCACGCGCTACTTTGGCGGCATTAAGCTTGGTGCCGGCGGGCTTGTCCGCGCTTACAGCAAAGCCGTTTCCGAAGGACTAAAGGCGGCGGGCATCGTCGAACGCCGTCTCATGCGCATCATGCGCCTAACCATCGACTACCCGTGGCTTGGCAAAGTCGAAAACGAGCTTCGCGCATCCATTTATCCAATCAAAGCCATCCGTTACCTCGAACGCGTCGAGATCGACGTATTCGTCGAAGAAACTGCCAAACAACCGTTCATCGACTGGATCACCGATTTGACGAACGGGAGGGTGGAGATTGTCGAAGGAATGGCAGAGTATTTGGAGAATGAAGTAACACTTTAGAAAAAGGATATTTACTCCATCTTTCATTTTTTATAAAATGGGAGGATGGTACAAACATTGACCGATTCTCAACCGAAAAGAGGGTTTTTATGATTGATTCAAGAACAAACAGGAAAACTGTTAAAAAGAAAAAGAAAAAAAACAAAAGATTTCGCTCTTTTCTTTTGATTGTCCTTTTGCTGCTCATTGGTATCGGAAGTGTTTTCGCCTACCAAATCTATTCCGAAGCGAAACGAGCGAGCGAAAAAATATATGCTGCCTTAGATGTTTCCAAATTGAAAAAGAAGCCCCATGAAAACATTGAGATTAAAAAAGACCCGATGACAATTTTGCTCGTTGGTGTCGAAAATCAATACCATGATGAAAAAGGGCGCTCAGACGTTATTATGTTGTTAACCGTTAATCCGGTAACGAAAAAAGTGTACGTGCTAAGCATTCCGCGCGACACGCGTGTCTACATTCCAGCAGAAGGGCGAAAAGATAAAATTACGCACTCGTACAGCTATGGCGGCATTGAAGCAACCATTGCCGCGGTCAACGAATTAATTGACGTGCCGATTGATTATTATATTACAACAAATTTTGAAGGATTTGAACAAATCGTTGACTCGCTTGGCGGAGTGAAAGTCGATGTACCATTTACTTTTAAAGCTCAACTGACAAGATCATTAAAATGGTATACGTTCCATAAAGGGGAAATGGAGCTTAACGGAAACCAAGCGCTTGCATACGTACGAATGCGAAAATCCGATCCTAAAGGAGATTTAGGGAGAAACGAACGGCAAAAACAAGTTCTCAGAGCCATTATTGACAAAAGTACGTCAATCACTTCTCTGCCGAAGCTTGATGACGTGATTGCCAACTTAGGGGACAACGTCCGAACAAATATTCCACCTTCTGATTTGTTGTCGTTTATTTACTTATACAAAAAAATGAAAGATGTCCCTGTGGAAAATCTACATTTAAAAGGGTATAACGATTTCATTGACCATATTTACTACTACATTCCAGATGAACAATCGGTGGCGGAAATTAACGAAACATTAAAACAAGCATTACAAAAAGACACAAACACCTCTTATACACAAAATAGTAGCGAACAAAATTCCAAAACTTCTAATTAAATAGTTTTTTAATGGAAAGGGTCCTCAGTCATAGGACCCTTTTAGCACTTTCTTCCGATTGGAAATTTCGACAAAAATCGGTTACTATAAAAATAAGAGAATATTAAGGTACGGAGGGATAGCGTGAAAAAGTGGATTGCTTCTACGATGATTGCAGCTAGTTTGCTAGGTTCAACGTTTGCTTCCGCGGAAGCGGCGACAAAGACCTATCCTTTATCGGTAAAAGTTTCTGTGGCAAATGTCCGGCAAAATCCGACAATAAGCGCAAAAATAGTGACCAAATTAAAAAAAGGAACAGCAATAAAAGCTGTTTCTGTGTTGACGGATGCGAAAGGCGGGAAATGGTATAAAATCGTGCTCGCTAACAATAAAACTGGGTGGATGCACGAAACAGTCGTGAAAACTATCGCTTCTAATGCAAAAACAACTACTGCCGTAAAAAACTCGCGGCTAAGCAGCGAAAAACCGATCGCTGCTCAATTATCCATTAACGTTTCCGTTGCCAACGTTCGTCAAAGTCCTTCGACAAACGCCAAAGTGCTGACCCAACTCAAAAAAGGAACAGTACTAAAAGCAGTCGCTATTTCCAAGGATGCCAAAGGCGGGAAGTGGTATAAAGTCGTACTCTCTAACAATCAAACGGGATGGGTGCATGAAACGGTTGTCAAGGCTAGCACAACTACATCGTCACCATCTGACAGTACAACATCATCCAAAAAAACTGTCATCACCAACATGGCTACTCTTTACAGCGCTCCTTCTCTAAGCGCTACCGTTGTTGGAAGTGTCCAAAAAAATGATCAAGTCACTGTGCTAGACACAGCTATCGACTCCTTGTTCAACTGGGTAAAAGTCTCTACGTCGTCTGGGACTGTTGGTTGGCTTCCACAGTTTGAACTAAACTACAAAGTTCCTAAATATGTGTACGCGAAAAACGCGGCTGTTCCACTCCAAAACAACCGAACGTTAGAAGACGAGCCAATACAGATGTTAAACATAAACGATCGTCTCCTGTCTCTATACAATGAGGACGAATGGTTGTATGTGGAAACGCCTTCTGGAATACGAGGCTGGGTACTAGAAGAAAATGTTTCTCCTGTTGCTGTTAATCGTCTTACTGCACCGATGATCAAGAACAACGAGGGAGATCGCTACTTAGAATGGAAAAAAACGAACAATTTTAACGTATCGTATACCGTATTGTCTGGCAATCGTCTAAAAATTACCGGAGCGTTTTCGTATGCTAATATTCCAGCATTTTCGGTTGACGGCATACAGTCTATTGAGCAAACAGGTACTTCTATCATCGTGACATTTTCGCCAGGATATACGTTCACGATTCGAAATTACAGCGATCGTCTATCGATTAAAATCATTCAAACAGGCTTAAAAGGAAAGAAAATTATTGTAGACCCGGGGCATGGCGGACATGACACGGGTGCTATTGGTCCAACTGGTTTAAAAGAAAAAGAGATTACGTTAAATACTGCATTGCTGTTAAAAGAAGAATTAGAAAAAGCTGGCGCCATCGTTACATTAACACGAAGCACAGACGTTTTCCTTGAATTATTTGAACGGACAGCCATCGCGAACAATTCGGATTACGATGCCTTTATTAGCATCCATGCAGACTCTTATGCTAAAACATCAACAGGAACGACAACGTACTACAACGTCACTACTAATTTTAACGGGCCGAAAAGCAAAACGTTAGCGCAATATGTACAGCAGTCGCTCGTTGCTCAACTGAAAACACCAAACCGGGGCTATAAAGAACAAAAATTTTATGTGAATCGAAAAAATGAGCTACCTAGTATTCTTGTAGAATTAGCATATGTGTCTAACCCAAATGAAGAAGCATTACTAAAAACGAAAGCGTTTCTTCAAAAGGCAGCGGTTGGTATCCGCCAAGGACTCGAGCAATATTTTAATAACTTTTAACACGTCGCTCAGGCAAAAAATACTTAACCACATGGGGGAGGGTTTGCGATGAACGCAAAAAAATGGACGATTTCTCTCGGACTAACCATCGGAATCGTCACAGGTTCGATTTTTTTCACTCCGACAGTCATGAAAGCGTCGGAAGAAGTCATTTTAGCTAGTGTCGATTGGGTAACTGCTCAATTAAATCCACTGAAAACTCAGATAGCTACTTTACAATCAAAAATTGATGCCCAACAAAAAGAAATTGACAGCTTAAAACAACAGTTAGCGAAACAAGCAGCGTTGCCGTCGACTGTTTATGCAGCAAAAAGCAAAACAGCTGTCCGCAGCGGAGCAAGCACATCTTACAAAATCGTTGCCTATAAAAACGCAGGCGAATCATTAAAAGTCATTAGCGCCCTCTCCTCTTCACAAGGAGTATGGTATTATGTGCAAGCTTCGTCGACAGTAAAAGGATGGGTGTCATACAGCGATGTGTCGATAACCAAAGGCACTGCAATCAGTAACCAAAAAACAGTCGTCACCATTGCGAAAACAAACATCCGAAAAGGGGCAAGCACGTCTTATCCAATAATCGAAACGGTCGAGCGTGGAGCGATGCTGCTATTCATTCAATCATTTACAAATACCCAAGGCGAAATATGGTATAACGTGCAAACAAACAATGGGAAAAGAGGCTGGATGGCCGGATATTTAGGCGAGGTGAAGTAACGATGAAACACCTTCTGTCGTTTCTGTTTGCCAGCATTGTTTTCTTTGCACTTCCTGTTTGGCCAAAAGCAATGGAAGTCGTAACATACGCCAATCCTGTCAATGTCCTTGTCTATCAAGGAAACTCCGTTTCTATTTTTATTAATGGAAACTATCAGCTTTTTAATAAACAAAACGGTGCGATTACACCGTTAAGTACAAACACGACGTTGGAGGTTCAATACACACCAACAGGCATTGTTGTTTCTTATGGGACATCAACTTATACCTCGACGCTTGGGTTTACAATTCAAGAAACAAAAGGAGTGTATGCCCTTTCCTTGCTCAAAGTAAACAACATATTCTATCGAGGCAGTGCGGACATTAAAAGCCAAACCAACAAACTGCAAGTGATTAATATACTCGACATGGAAGATTATTTAAAAGGAGTCGTACCAAATGAAATGCCGTCTTCTTGGCCAAAAGAAGCATTAAAAGCGCAAGCCATTGCCGCAAGAAGCTATGCGGAAAAAACAAAAGGCACATTAACTACTAACCCAAACACACAAGTATACGGGGGATATAGTAGCGAAAAAGACAGCACTAATCAAGCAGTAGATGAAACGAAAGGACTGTATGTCAAATATAACGGTCAAGTCATTCAAGCGTTTTTCCACTCGACAAGCGGTGGGAAAACAGCGAATGTTGGCGACGTATGGAACTCTAACCAAACCTTATTCCCTTACCTTACAAGCGTGAGTGATCCGTACGAATCATCGCCTCATAGCAACTGGTCATTTTCGTTTACACCATCTACTATTTTACAGTCGTTCGGTTTTACTGACCCTTCCACCGTTTTATACGACGTATCGATTACGAAAAAAGGGGTAAACGGCGAAGTTGGAGCAGTTACCGTAATGACTTCTGCTGGGGAGAAAACGATTAGTGGCAACGAAAGTACCATTCGTAGTCTATTTCCAATTAACGATACTCGCTATTACAACAAACTGCTCTCGAACTGGTTTACCATTACGGTTAATAAAGACGGTGGGTTATACGTACAAACGGTGGCTGGGAAAACACCTTTATATTCATTAACTGGACAGCAAGTCCAAACGGCAGTCGGCGTTCAATCAATTTCAGATGCAGGAAACGTCCAAGTACAAACGGCGGATGGGGTAACTACTATTCCTTCCTCAATTGGTACCGTCACTTCGGTCACTGTTAATGGAAAAGGTTGGGGACATCGCATTGGCATGAGCCAATACGGAGCAAAAGCGTTTGCAGAACGCGGATGGAAAGCCGAACAAATTTTGCAATACTACTTCAAAGGGGCTGTTGTTTCTAAATAAAAGAGCCTAGGCGATCACCCTAGGCTCTCTTTCTATTCTGAAAGATGTTGTAGTAAATCATCCACAATGCGAATCCACGAATATTCCTCAACAGCTAATTTTCTCCCGTTCTCTGACATCGTCTTATATTCTTCAATGGAAATAGAAAGCAAGTTGCGAATTTCCGCTGCAATTCCTTCTGGATTTTCTGGCGGCGCAATTCGCCCGCAGTGATGCGTCAATAAAATTTGCGCACTCTCGCCTTCTCCGCAATAAAGTACTGGCGTACCTGTCGCAAGCGCTGGGAAAATTTTTGATGGACGCGCTCCTTTAAATAAATCAATGTTACGCAGCGAAACAATGCTGTAATCCGAAATCGAAAAAATTTCCGGCATTTTCGCAACTGGCACTGAGCCGTAAAAGGTCACGTTATCCAGCTGAAGAGCTTCTTTCATTTTCATTAACTTCTCCCGTTCTTGCCCGTCTCCGACAAATAAAAAGTGAACGTTCGGGTGCTCGTTTTTCAACAAAGCTGCTGCCTCTAACACGGCATCTAGCCCTTGGGCATACCCCATCGTTCCAGCATACGTAAAGACGATTTTCCCCTCTAATCCAATCTCTTTAACGAGCGCTTCGCTTTTTGGAAGCGGGCGAAACACGTCGGTATTGACGCCGTTTGGCAATAAAAATACATCTTTCGCCGGTTTTCCATGTTTGATCATATACTCGCGAATGCCTTCCGTTGCCGTCGCGATTTTCCATGATTTTTTATATAAAAAATGTTCAAGCCATGTTGCCATCCGAATGAACGTTTTATTTTTTAAAATTCCTAATTCGACCGCTGATTCCGGCCAAATGTCGGCTACGTTGAATACAAACTTCGCTCGCTTTAATTTTGCACCAATATATCCAGTAATCCCCAAAAATAGTGGTGGGGAATTACAAATGATCACATCAGTCGGTTTCGCCCTCCAAAGCGAATAAAAGGAACTAAATGTAAATGAAAAATACGACGCCAGTCTTTTCCAAAAACTACCTTTTGGCGATGGGTAAATCCACGTCCGATGAACGGGAATGCCGTCCCATTCCTCAAATAAATAAAACATCCCGCGGTACTCTTCTGGAATAACCCCTTTCGGATGATGTGGGAACGCCGTCAACACCTCCACTTGATGTCCGCGTTTGATTAGCTCTTTACTAACCTCATACACCCGAATTTGCGGTGCGCCCGTTTCTGGTGGGAAATGTTGACATAAATAAATAATTCGCATCATGGCTGCAATTTTTCCCGTAAATAATGTTCTAATTTATGTTTTAAATCTGGGCGCTTTAATGCAAAATCAATCGAGGCTTGCAAAAATCCAAACTTATCCCCCACATCATACCGAGTTCCTTTAATGATGTACGAATAAATCGATTCTTTCGAAAGCAACCGGTCAATGGCGTCGGTCAATTGAATTTCTCCTTTCGCATCCGGTTGCACTCCTTCAAGCATCTCAAAAATCGCAGGAGTTAAAATATATCTACCGATAATTGCCTGTGTAGAAGGTGCTTTTTCGATCGACGGTTTTTCTACTAATCCTTTCACGGCAAACAATTCTCCGTTTTGTCCGTCATAATCCACAATTCCGTATTTATTCACTTCCGAGCGTGGAATATCTTTTACGCCAAGCACGCTTGATTGAACGCGGTTGTATTGATCAATCATTTGTTTTAATGCTGGAACATCGCTGTCAATAATGTCATCTCCTAATAGCACAGCAAACGGTTCATTTCCAATAAATTTTTTCGCGCACAATACCGCATGTCCTAACCCTAATGGCTCTTTTTGTCGAACATAATGAATATCTACTAAGTTCGAAATGGACTCGACAATTTTCAGCATATCATGTTTGCCCGTCCGCTCTAGCAACATTTCCAATTCTACAGACTTATCAAAATGATCTTCAATCGCCCGTTTATTGCGACCTGTCACGATAATAATATCTTCAATTCCTGAATGGACGGCTTCTTCAATAATGTATTGGATGGTCGGCTTATCGACAATCGGCAACATTTCTTTCGGCTGCGCTTTTGTTGCCGGTAAAAAGCGCGTTCCTAATCCCGCTGCGGGAATGACCGCTTTTTTGATCATCTCTCACACCCCGTTCAACGTTTTTTCATATAATTTCAACATGCCATTCGCATTATCGATCCAATCATAATGTTCTTTCACATGTTGTATGCCGCTTCTCCCCATTCGGTGACGAAGATCTGTATCACCCAGAAGTTTTTGGAATGCCGCCGCTAACGCTTCAGGATTTTCTTTCTCGACAATCAAACCCGTCACATCTTTTTTCACCACTTCGGGAAGCCCACCAACATTGGAGACAACGACTGGAACTCCGCACGCCATCGCTTCTACAGCCGCCACTCCAAAACTTTCACTATCTTCTGTGGACGGCACAGCAAAAATATCCATTTTATTAATATAGTTGGGCACCTCGGTATTTGGCACACGTCCTGTAAATGTCGTAACTTGACGAATGCCAAGCGTTTCTGTTAACCGCTCATACTGCTCGCGCTGTGGTCCGTCTCCGACAATTAACAAATCCGTCTGCGGATATCGCTGATAAATAATTGCAAACGCCTTAATTAAATCAGCGATGCCGTATTTATCGGAAAGAGCTTTTACCGTTCCAATCGTCACCGTATCCTTTTTCTGTCTTTCCATCGGGCGAAAAATCGACAAATCCACACCAAACGGCGTCACTTCCACAGACTTATTCGTATATTTTTTCGTTTCCGCTGCCATCACACGGCTTGTCGAACAAATCACATCCGCTTTTTTCAACGTAAACTCCACGATAGTGCGATTAACAGCACGTTGCTGCGGAAATTGGTAAATATCCCGTCCCCACACCGAAACGTAAAAAGGGTGATAATGGGCTAACGCCCCGACAAATCCATAACTCGACACGTAATGAGCGTGTAAAATGTCGGGTTGGAACGAAGCAAGCTGTTTTTTTAAGGCGAATACGCTCGAAATATAGGATAATTTCCCGGGAAACCACTTTGGCAATACCCATGTTTCGACTTCTTTCGCATTCTCTGGCGAATAATGATCTTTAAACGTAATCACTTTGACATCAATGCCTTGTTGCTGATAAAACAAGGCCCATTTATGAGTGTGAATCGATTTGCTTGGGGCTAACAGCGCTACTTTCATGTGTCCTCCCTCGTTAACGTTTGCTTCACTTTTTCAACTCTCGCAAGCCAAGAGTGCTTTTTCATAAATGTTTCCAAAATTCGCTGGCGATAATATTCGCTTCGTTTAATCATCGTGCGAATCGCTTCAGCCATGGAGTGCGGATGATCTTCACAAACAACCCCATACTCATCCGCTTCAATAAATCGCTGTTGCGCTAAGCAATTCGTCGCCACTACCGGCAATTCATTCGATAAATATTCCACGAGCTTTACCGGTACGGAGAAATCGTTGTATTCGCTGCGCAAGCGAGGAATAAACGCAAAATCCATTTGCTCGTATAACTGATCCAGCTCGGCACCGCTAATATGTTGGACATCGACGCCTAAACGGCGAATACGAGCTTTTTGTTCCTCTGGCAACGCTTCGTACTCATTTTTCCGGCACACAATGGTTAAATGAAGAAGCGATGTTGGTTCATTCACTAACTCTAATGCATCAAGAAGCAAAAACAACCCATAATCTTCATTGTTAATGCCCCCGACGTATACGCTCGACGCAACAGATTCTTTTCGTTTTTCTCTTTGAATCGTCCGTTGTTTCCCCCCCGGCGGAAGGTCGGTCATTGGGCGGTTAATGGCTACGTATTTTCCCATTTCATTGCTTGGCAAAAAAACGACATCGCAATATGTTTCATAAAACCGCTCTTCTAACCGATAAATTGTTTGCATCACTTTCTTTTTCCACCCTTTTAACGGGTAAAGCTCGTCGAATTTCCAATAGACGTCCCGGTAAAACACGCCGACAGGCACGTTTCGTTTTTTTAAGTAGCGCAATACCGTCCAGTCGATGAACGGTTTTTGCGGCCTATGTCCTGGGTCTGTCAACCATAACGGAATCGTTTGGTTTTCCATATAGCAAAACCAAATATCTTCTAGTTCCCCGCTATGGACGAGCTGACGAAATTGCTTCTCTCGTTCGGCTGACGTTCCAGAAATAAACAATATGCTTATTCCATTTCGGGTTCCCCATTCGCAAAACGCCTTGTACATTTCGTGCGGTCTTAGTTTGGAACCGCTGTTTGCTTGCTCCGCAAGTGCAAACGGATAATAGACGAGCACCTTTTTCATCTCAATCCCTCATCGAACACGAATTTTTTTCAACATCCCTCTTTTTTCAAACCATAGCCAGACGTCTTCTTTTACGCGCAAAAACAGCACGATTCCACCAAAAAGTATGACAAGCAACACCCAAATCGGATTAAATAAAAAGTCCGTAAATCCGCCCACAATCGTTCGTGGAATGTTGACAGAAAAATAAATAAACAAACTAACAAAAACTGGGTTTTTCGGCAAACGAAGAAAACAAATGTATAACAGCTGAATCATTATCCCGATATAAACCGTACCGACGATGATTCCAAGATAACCGAAGTTCGCGTATGCCTCCGCTACAAACAACGTATTAAGCACCCCGCCTGTGCCGTCTTCAATCCGCTCTGGAAACACGTGTGCCATCACCATTCGAGCAGAGCGAACGTTATCAACGTCAAATAAATTTGTTAAAATGGAAGGTAAGCTTCTTCCATGCAAAAATGGAAGCGCCTCCCCAAATAAATTTAAATGCAAAAATGTCGGGGCAATTTGCGCGAAAATCATCCGACCAATTGGTCCTTTATTATAGGACAAAAACGATTCAGCATCATGTACTCCTTGAATAATAATATACATTCCAACCAAAGCGATACCACCGACTATACCATACGCCAACACTTTTGCGGACGATAATTTCGTTTTTCCAATGTAAATGCGCACAAGCAAAAACATAATCAAATAGAAGAAGATCGGTGATTTCGCCAAGTCATATATATTAACGAAAACAGCACCGGCAAACAAAATAAGAAATAACAACTTCCAACGTGCTTCATTTGTAAACACGGCAAAAATGTATGCTATTAGCGACAACAACGGGGTTAAGGAAAGAGCAAAAATGTTGCGAAACAATACATTTCCTTTAAAATGCATCGAAGCAGCAATTCGCAGTTCTGCTAAACTTGTGTCCCCATGCCCTATCAGCAGTGCGAAAATAGGCACTTGTGGGGTCTTCCAAATCGTATATAAAATCGCCAATATACTTACAATCGATAAAACAAGAAACCAATAAAAAAACTCATTTCCATTGGCTCCTATTGGTTGAACAGGGCTCTTTAAATATCGATGAAATTCATGCTTCGGATGAAAGCCACATACTTGCGAAATAAATAGCATCGCAAGCGGCAAACAGACCATGACGAAACAAACCACTGCAAACCCAATCACTCGGTACTCTTCCGGTCGAAATAATTTTTCCGTCATATAGTAATGATCGATTCCTAGCACAATCAATAAAGAGCCGATAAAACTAGAAATAAGTAGCGAATAATAATACACAAGCGACACAAGATTTGGTTTTACAACCGACAAACTGCCGGATACATAGCGAAATAATCCCGTCGACACTACTAATACGATTAACCAAATAACAACGTATAACATACTACTGCACCCTTAGACGTGCTCAATTGCCTCAACGATTTTTTCCGCTGCTTTCCCGTCGCCAAATACCTCGGAATATACGGGACGAACATCTTTTTTCACGGCAGCGACAATTTTTTCTACATCTGTCCCTACAAGAATGTTTGCTTCTGTTTCTAACGTTTCGACCCATTCCGTTTGTTCGCGTACCGTGACGCATGGAACTTGCATAAAATATGCTTCTTTTTGCACACCGCCCGAGTCAGTAATAATTTTTTTGGCATTGCATTCTAATGTCAACATGTCCAAATATCCGACCGGTTCAATCACTTTTAAGTTGGGAATCGTATCAACGCGTAATCCATAAGATGCTAGCTTATGCTTCGTGCGCGGGTGCATCGGCCATACTTTCACTTCTTCGATTTGCGCAAATGCTTCCAAAATATTTTTCATATTTTGGACATCGTCTGTATTTTCTGCACGATGGATAGTAATAAGATGATATTGCTTTGCCTCTAATCGAAGATCAGCAAGAATCGTTGATTTTTCTTGCGCCAATTCTTTATTGTATAACACTGCATCGTACATGACATCACCGATGTTCAA